>JAIXVB010000671.1 GCA_027483245.1 Verrucomicrobiaceae bacterium
GCAAGGTTTTCCGAAAACCCTGGAAGGTCTTTTCAGAACCCAGCAAGGTTTTCCGAAAACCTTGGAAGCTATTTTCAAAACCCAGCAAGTTTTTCGGAAAACCCTGGAAGGTATTTTCAGAACCCAGCAAGGTTTTCTGAAAACCCTGGAAGGTATTTTCAGAACCCAGCAAGTTTTTCTGAAAACCCTCGAAGGTATTTCCAATAACCCTGGAAGGTATTGCAAAAACCCAGCAGGGTTTTTGCGCTTCCACAGCCCTTTTCCAGGCCGCCACCCAGGGCAGCCCCCCAAACCTGCCCCCTGAGAGCTCATCCCCTCAGGGTCAGAGGGAAAAAACAAGCCGTGACCGTCATGGACCAAGACCCGCCATGAAATCCACCCAGAACCTCCCCACGCCCCGCCCTTCCTTCATCGCGCAGCCAGCCTGCCTCCGACAGCTTCCCAGGGATGCCTGACTCGCTGTGTCCTGGGGCTTGTTCCCTCACACACACTTTCTGACGGACTCGAAAGTCCGTTCTCCGTTGTTTGATAGCCTAGCTCTATTGCTTCAGCTTCCAAAAGCTCGTTCCTTCATGCACCACAGGGCTGATTTGCTGCCGTTTGCTCGGCGAGGCGTCGAGGCGCATCAAGCCGAAGATGTCGTGCAGCAGCGCCGCCGCTTGGGCAAAGTAACTGTGGCCGAGAAGGTCGAGGTTAAAGTCCGGTACGGCGATGGTGTCCACGCCGGGGGCCACGGTGTAGGGCGTGTAGTAGCCAGCGCGTGGAGCGGCGTGAAGTTCAGCCGATAGCACCACGGGCAGGTCGCCATTGGAGGCGTAGAGGGTGGTGCGCTCGCTGTGCTCAGGGTAGAGGCTGGCGAGGTCGAGGAAGAGGTCGCGGTCCACATCGGGCGCAGCGAGGAAGATCTGGCCAAACTTCACCTTGCCCCGCGTCTCCGCGTTGGCTGCGATGCGTTGCAGGGCCCGCAGCAGGCCGCGATTGCCCATGCTGTGGGCGATGACGTGGATCTTCTCCGCGCCGGACTTCGTGGCAAAGTCCACCAGGAAATCCGTGATCGCCCGCTCACTGGCCTCGATGCTCGCCTCGTCCGCCGGATAGGCGACCACGCTGCCGCGTGAGGGCCAGCTAAAGAAGGCCGTGGCACCCGGCACGGCGAGGTCACAGCCGAGCTGCGCCGCGCGGATCGCCGCTTCCTCGAAAGTCACGTTGAACCCGTGCAGGAAGAACAGAGCCTGCGAGGCTCCGTCCTTTTGCAAGGTGGTCTGGAGGCTGGAGTAAAAGTCGTTGGCGTCTTGGACCTTCACTTCATGCAGTCGCAGGTGGTCATCGCGGAAATCGAGTCGCTTTAGCTTGCTCCAGAAGCTGCTTCCGGTCTCTCCAAGTCGATGGGCGTCCGGCACCCGTACGGTCACTTGCCCGAGGCTTGTGCGGGAGTGGCGCTCCCCCGTGAAACCCTTACCATCAGCACTGGGGCGGCGATTGGTGCCGAACCAGAGGGGATACAGCCGCTCATCGTCGGCCAGCGTCAGTGCGCTGCGTTCGGCGAGTGGGTCGAAAGTCAGCATCTCCGCCTGCGCCATGGTCTCGGCCTGATCCAACTCCGCCAGCAGGGCGCGCACCTGGCGCTCCACAGCGGCATGGTCGGCGGCTTCCGTCGCGAGCCGCCGCTGAATTTGCCGGACCAGTTCCAGCGCACGAACACGATCCCCAACTCGAACAGCGGTGGTGAGGTCTTGGAGGAGTTGAGGGATCGTCATTTGGATTCGGCGAGTTGACGGGCTTGTTCGAGGAATTGGTCCACGTCGGCTTGCAGCTCATCCAGGTCCACCTGCTGCTGGTGCAGCCAATGCAGTAGCGAGCTAAAGGCAGGGTCTGCGAGCAATTCTGCTACGCGAGGGAGGTTGAAAGTTTTGCCTGCGGCTTGCGCTTGGCGAACACGACTAACGTGGTTAGCAAACCATGTTTTAATATGCTGCACGATACTTGAGACAATAAAGTAAAGAAGGCTGGCGAGTTCATGACAGCGGGCCTCTGTAACCACAGACGGTGCCCCGTCATGTTCAAGATATGTAGTTAAATTACCATGCAACATGGCGCGGTCGTATGGAACGGGCAACTGCTCGCAGAATGATAAAGCCCGGCGCTGTAAAGTGATTGCCTGGACTAGGTCACCTTGCTCGTAAAACAGGTCTGCCAGAGATCCGAGGGTCCGAGCACTCCTTGTCGGATCATTCTGAAAAAGCCTTAGACATGCCTCTAGCTCGGCTTTGGCTTCGCGGTGGCGGTGCAGCTGGGCTAACACGTTGGCGCGGTTGAAACGCGTAGTTCCGATTTCTTCGGCCGGACGCTTTAGCATGCACTTTAAATCAAAAACTGCATCAAGGCGGCGCAGGGCGCTTGGCCAGTCCTCGCTTGCGTAGTGGGCATCTTTGGCAACATCGAGTGCGCAAATCAGCACGCGGGCGAGGGACTCTGCATACGGAGCCTTTAGCACATGCTGGCCAGAGAGGTGTTGCTGCCACAACATCTCGACCTGATTCAACCGCTCTACCACACCCGGAAACGCTGTAGCCACTTTTCCTTGATCTATATCAATCCGCAGCACCTCCAGTTCGTTACCGATGATGTCAATAGCGTTACTGCCCGCTTTCTTGTGTGCCTCGGCAGCTTCAAAATGCTTTTGGCGAGCAGAATTGGTGCTGCCTACGTATCCGAGAGCAATAGCCCAGCTGCATGTAATCCCGGCTAGGTCCGCCCATGCCTGCTGAGAGCCTTCGCCTTCAGCCTCTGCGACAGAGAGAGCCAGAGCAGCGGCCTTTTCATAGAAGGTTAGGCTGGCATCGGGACGCCCTCCTATTCTTAGAGCATCGGCGAGGGTGTCGAGACAGATCCACCGCAGGCGGCCTTCTGGGGCAGACTCGGCAGCAGTCTGGAGATACGGGATCAGAGCGTCCAGCAAAGTGGGATTGTGTGTGCAGTTGACTAGGTTGCTGGCAAACCCGCCTAGCCGTTCCCAGGCCTCGGCCTGGACGCAGTAGATTAGGGCGCAGCTGCCCGCTTGAATGGCAGCGGTCATGTTCTGGTGAATGAGCCCATCGAAAAACGACTCCAGCCGCTCGGCGTAGGCGAGGCGGATGGTATTCTCGGTCAGCTCCGCCGAATCCAGCGGATGCTGTACCATCCAGGCGCGGATGCGTTCGCGAACGAGTTCGTGGCAGGTGAGGTTGGGATTGTCATCAGTGCGCTTGTCGCTCTCCTTGGTGACGAGTCCTACGCTGACAAGCTGGGCCAGAAGTGGTGCCAAATCTGGCTTGCTCGGCCCCTCGGGTGGTAGGGCGTCGATCTTTGCACGCATTTCAGGCAACAAAGCTTTTAACTCAGCCTGCATTTCCAGCGGAAGCAACGGCAGATTTTCCAGCATTTGTTTGATCTGGCGGAGTCGTTCCTGCTCATGATTCTCCCCTCTCCACACTTTCTTCACCAGCCCTAACTCCTCGGGTTGATTGGCTACGGCGATGATCCAAAGCAATCTGCGGGCGTCAGGGCTCACGCTGCGGATCAGTTGGTCGAGAGAGGCGGTCAGTGCGTCTTCAAGGTAGGCCAGTTCCTTTTCATCGCCCGGCGTGGTTGCAAAGAGCGCTGGAAGGTGGGCAAAGTCCTTGGCCTTTTCCAGCGTGTCGAGGGCCGTTAAAAGCTGTGGACGGAGCTTGGTGTCCCCGGCCAGTTTGGCCAGACGGTCCATGAGCAGCGGGTGAAAGCGGCTGGCATTCAGCAGCCGCATGGCGAGCGCCTTCTGTGCCGCATCCCCGCCAAAGATCATGCGGCTCAAGGTGGGCTGCTCCTTCAAATAAAGCGCCGCCTCAGCGCTGGGCAGCGGCCCCAGCAGGACGGGGTGCGCTACGCCCCCAGCCAGTGCCGCCAGCGGCTGGCGGCAGGTGATGAGCACCCGCGAGGGCGAGCCAGGGAGTTCCCTGGTCAGCAGGGCAAGGCAATCATCCCACGCCGGGTCCTGACAGGCGGAGAGCTGGGTGGCTGGGTCGGCATCCTTGAGATTGGTCTCGAAATTATCCAGCACGATAAGGATGGGCTCGTCCTTCAGTGCACGGAGCAGATTGCGCGTGAGCCGCTCCAGCCGCACGGAACCGGTGAACTCGGCGGTGGCGTCGCGATAGATGGCATCGGCGGGATTGGCCCGCACATGGTCATGGTAGAGCTTCAGCTCGCCCATGAGCTTCATGTGGATGTCGCGCAACGTGGCGTCGAAGCCGAGCGCATTTGGCTTGGCCTGATAGAGCAGCACCCAATCGAAGCGCGACTCCCAAAGCGCCAGCGCCTCGGCGGTGAGCGCGGTCTTGCCCATGCCGCCCAGCCCTGTGATGACCGCGACCGGCTTCACCTCTGCGCCCAGACTGGAGCCGATGAAGTCTGCCCCCAGCCCGACCAACTCCCAAGTGCGCCCGACGAAGTGCTCATGCCCCGTTGTGGTTAGCTCGGCTATCTGATGCAGGCGGGGATTGCGCGGATTGATCGCAGGGCTGCGGCCCTTCGAGGGCGTGAGGCCAGGGTGTTCCTCGCCATAAAGGACTGGCGTGGCGTGATCGCACACGCTGAAGCACGCAGGGTTGTGCTTCTCCGAATCTAGCATCGCCTTCCGTGCCATCGTGAGCGCGGCAGCGACGCACTTGGGCTTGGCATGGGAGAGCAGCGCCCGGTAAAACTCCACTGCTGCCTCGCGGGCATATTCGTCGCCCACGGCATAACGCATCGCCACCACAGAGGGCACGCCACCCTGCAGCAGTGCGTGGGCGGTACCGGTGTAGCCGGGCTGTGTCGCAATGTCGAAATCCCGGGTGTCAGCCTCTTTTGTGCCCGGTTCCTTGCCCTGGGCGACGGCGAGGAAGTCATTCCAATCCTTCACGCGCAGGATGTCGCCGGAGTGGCAGGCGCTGAGGAAGAACAGCCTCGGAAGGAAACCCCCGGCGTCGTTGAAAAGGCCGAGCAGTTCTTCGCCGGATAAGCGGTCGCCTTTACCGCCCGGTTTGCAGAGTTCGAGCAGATTCATGTGCCCGTGCCCGCTCCAATGAACAATGTGGTAGCCGCCATTCTCCTGAATCTGCGCTGCCAAGCGCTCCCGGGTGACACCATGGGTAAGGAAGTGCGCGACGATACGGCGATGAGGATAGATTTCCTTTTCAAAGAGCCGCAGCAACTCTCGCCTCTCCTTCCGTGCGCCCAGCGGTCGGGAACCACGAGACTCCGCAAAGACAAAGAGCACCCGCAGCGGTTCGTCTGCCGACAGTTCGATGGGCGTCGAGGCCGGGGCCTCCATGTCGTGGACGACACGGACGAGGAGATTCCGCTCGCCAAGGCTCTCACCATCGGCACTGGGCCGGGCGATTTCCCACGGCACGCGGGCTAGTGCAGAGACGAGGTGGTTTTCTGTGTCCGCAGCCCCTGGCAACTGAATGCGCAGTGTGCGCTGGGCCTGCGACTGCCAGAGGTGCGTGAAGATTTCCTTTCCCAACACCTCCTCAGCGATGCACACCCCGATCTCCGCCATGGCCGCGCGTTCCTTTCCGTCCTCGAAGTAAAGGCGGAGGTAGTTCCGCAAATCGAAGAGCCCCTGCTGGTGGCTGACGGAGATCTTTTTGAACTCGGTTTTCTTGTAAGCCAGTTGCACGCCTGCTGCATTCTGCAGGGTGAATTCAGCGGTGCGGCTCGGGTAATTCGCCGTGATGATGAGGTCGAAGTGGGCTGGCATCGTGAGTGGGCGGGGAGTTCAGATGAGGCTTCTCCAGGGTCTATGGAGAACGCGACACTAGGGAGTGGGACCGTCCTTCCAGAGGCTGTGAAAACCTTTCCAGGGAGGTTCTGCCTATAAAGGCGAGCCTCGGTGCGGCTGGCAAGAACCTTGCGTGTGGAATGCAAGGTTTCTGCTGTTAAGAAGGCAGGGTGGCTGAGGGGAACCGGCTGATGGCTTTCAGAACCCTGTGCGGAGGCTGCTGAGCGAAGCGGATTTGCTCTTTCATCCGCACGGAAGAGGAAGACGGCAGGCAGGAATGCCTGCGACACTTTTTCGGGAACCATCAACAATCAGCCATCAACACAAACGGGCTGATGGTTGATCGTGGATGGCTGATGGTTTTCGGAGCCTTGTGCGGGGGCTTTTGGGCGTGGCTGGACTTCTTTTCCGTCAACTATCAGCGCAGGAGATGAAGAGGCGGGCAGGAGTGCCCGCGCTCCTTTCAAGGCAGCGATCAGCGCGGGAGAGGAATAAGGCGGGCAGGAGTGCCCACGCTCCCTTCAGGGAACCCTCAACCATCAGCCATCAACCATCAACTTTCCCCAACTCCAATCAGCCATCCTTCTCCGTGGTGAGGGGAAGGGCGGGTTGGCGGCGGTATTTGTTCCACTGTTCGATGGCGCCCCAGGTGATGTAGGTGATGACGTAGCCGACGGGGGCGAGGGCGCCGCCGACGAAGATGCCGCCGAGGAACATGGCTTTGGCGAATTGGATGCCTTTGGCGAGGGTTTCGTGTTCTTCGACGATGGCTGCGGCTGCGGCGGTGGGGTCACCGAAACGTTGGATGACCCAGGTGCCGACCCAGTTTTCCAGCAGGCCGATCGGGGCGAGGGTGGCGGGGTTGCTCAGCCAGCACATGGCGATGGCAATGGGGATATTCACCCGGAAGATGGCGGCCAGGATGGCGGCGGTGGGCATCTGAATGGGCAGAAGCTGGACGGTGACGAAGAGACCGACGGCCATGCCTCCGGCAAAGGTGTGCTGGGTGGGTTTCCACACGCGTTTGTCCAGGAAATGCCGGGCAAACCAGCGCATGGTGGGACTGGTCTTCAGCTTCCGGGGATGCTTGAGGAAGCGGTAGGTCTTGAAGACGGAGCGGCGAAAGTAGCCTTTGGCGAGATCGACCATGAGAAAATCTAGTGTCCGAGGCTGCTGACGTAAAGGAGCAGGGCGGCTCCCAAGACAATGCGGTAGATGGCAAAGCCATTGAAGGTGTGGCTCTGGACGAAACGAATGAGCCATTTCACAACGATGAAGGCGGAGAGGGCACTAACCAGGGTGCCGAGGGCGACCATGCCCCAGTCCTCAGCTCCGGGGCCGTGTTCGCGCAGTTCGGAGATGATTTTTAAACCTCCGGCGGCCATGAGGGTGGGGATGCCGAGGAGGAAGGAGAACTCGGTGGCGCTGGGGCGAGCGATGCCGAAGGCCATGGCCATGAGGATGCTGGCACCGGAGCGGGAGGTGCCGGGGAAAACGGCGGCGAGAAGTTGGGCGCAGGCGACGGCGATGGCGACGGCCCAGGTGATCTCGGCAGCTCCGGCACGGCCACGATAAACGCGCTCGAGCCAAAGGATGAGCAGACCGCCGATGAGCGTGGCCCAGGCAACAGGGGCGACTTCATCCGGCAATTCGACGTTGAGTTTCTTCAGCACGAGGCCACCGGCGGCGGTGAGTCCAAAGGCGAGGGTGAGCTTCAGCAGGTAATCGCGAGTGGTGGGCTGATTCAGGGTGGTGAGCAGGTGGGTGACGCGTTTGCTGAAAACGGCGAGAACGGCGAGGACGGCGCCGCTTTGAATCACCACATTGAAGAGATCGCTCTTGGCCGGAAGCCAGCCGAGGGTCTGGGGGATGAGCAAATGCCCGGTGGAGGAGATGGGAAGGAACTCGGTGACTCCTTCAATGATTCCAAGAATGATGACAGCTAACCAGTCGGGCATGTGTATGAGAGGTGGGGGTGGGGAGTTTCGGAGGGATGTGAAGGAATGCAAGCAACCCTCTGGACAAGATGCAGGCTGCACGCCAACCTCTGCGCCCTTAACTCGTTCCCTTTACCCCCCTATGACCCTTTCCCAACGCATCGTCGAAGACATGAAAACCGCCATGAAGGCCAAAGACACCGTGTCTCTGAACGTGGTGCGCGGCCTGAAGTCCGCGATCAAGTATGCCGCGATCGAGAAGTTCGGCGCTGAAGGTGAGCTGGAAGATGCGGACGCGATCGTGGTGATCCGCCGTGAGCTGAAGAAGCGTCAGGACAGCATCACCAGCTATGAAGCGGCGAATCGCGCGGATCTGGCTGATGTGGAGAAGGCGGAGGTGGCGGTGCTGGAAAAGTATCTGCCTGCGGCGATGAGCGCGGAAGATCTGGTGAAGCTGGTGGAATCAGTCATTGCTGAAACCGGCGCGAGCTCGAAGAAAGACATGGGCGCGGTGATGAAAGTGCTGCAAGAGCGCGCGGCGGGCCGTGCGGACAACAAGGCGCTCTCGACGGAAGTTTCCAAACGCCTGGCCTAACCCTGGTCACACGCATCATGGCATCGCCAGTCACTGTGTCTGTCTCTGCAATCGTAGTGGCTGCGGGCAGCAGTCGCCGGATGGGCTTCAACAAGCTGCTGGCAGAGCTGGCGGGCGTGCCGGTGCTGCGCCGAACGCTCGCGCAATTTCAAGCCTGTGAAGGGGTCGATGAGATCATCCTGGTGGCAGGCGATGAAGTGCGGGAGGCGGTGCAGCTCTGGCAGGCGGAGGGAATGCTGACGAAGCTCAAAGCGATCCTCCCCGGAGGAGCGGAGCGCCATGATTCCGTGTGGGCGGGCATTCAGGCCTGCGCGGAGACGGCGGAAATCATTGCCGTGCATGATGGGGCGCGCCCGCTCATCAGCGAAAGGCAGATCACCAAGACACTGGCAGCGGCGCGTGAACACGGGGCCGTGGCCTGTGCACGACCGATGACGGAGACGATCAAACGAGTGAA
>JAIXVB010000579.1 GCA_027483245.1 Verrucomicrobiaceae bacterium
AGGTTCAAGTCAGGGCGCATCCGAGCCCTCCTGTTTCAAACTCTGCCAAACTCGAGGCAGTTTTTCTTCCACCAGCTTCCGGCTCACGCTGGGCAGCCGGGCCTGTGTCAGCGGCACATTGATCGTGTCCTCCAGCGTCAGCATGCCGGGCTGGCGACCGTATTTGTAGCTTTTGTCTAGCGCTCCATCCGTGGAGAATTGGGCCGTCGGGCAATCGAGATTCGCGATTGAGAGAAAGAACCTGTTTTCAGCCAGCAGGCTCTGTTCACCGGGTTTTAATCTCAAGCGGGCAGAGGCAAGCTCGCGGAAAAGCTCACGCGCCGTCCATTCGGCAGGGTCCACATACTGAATCTTGTCGGCGATGAGTCCGCGAAACACCTCCTGGCTGCGCAATTCAGCAAAAGCGGCATCGATCTCGACCTGGGCCAAAGGAAAGTGAGTGCAACCCAACACCACGGTGCCCAGTGGGCGTTGGCTGCCGGAGGCTCGATGTGTTTCGACGAGCTGACGAACATCCACACGAGCCTGCTCGGTCACGGATTGAGGAAAGCTCGGGTCACCTTCAATCACTCCAGCAAGACTTGGGCTGCCTTGTTGAGTGATGCTCGGCACCGTTCGCCCAGCCAACCCCAAGGCGCTGCCGATCAGCCGAGGATAGGCACCGCTCGCGCAGGTGCCGACGGTTGCCAAAACCCCAATCCCCGCTCCTTCGGAAGCCTGCGTTTCTTTAACCCCGCGTGCGCCTGCTTCCACGACTCCGACGACGATCACAGGCAGTCCCCAGGCTTTGACGGCCTCGCGGATATCTGCCAACCCGTAGGCCGTTGCTGTGTTGCAGGCAATGACGATGGCCTTCACCGGCGGTTTGTCGGTTCTGAAAACCTTCTTAGCCGGATCAAACCAGCGTTTGCCCAGCAAAAACACGGCGTCTTTCAAAATGAGTTCTCTCAAATAGTCCGTCTTGCCGACACTCGAATAGTTCCCGTACGGCATGTTCGCCTGATCGCCGAAATAAATGAAGCGTTCTTGGGCAAAGTCAGGCACCCCGTCGGCACCAGGTTGGAGTGAATCATTATGAAAAGCGTCCAGCCTCAAGATGGCCTCCAAAACCGTCAGGCCTCCAATGCCTGAATCAAACACTCCAATGGGTAAATTTCGAAGATCACCGGCATAGGCATGGGCCTCAAACGAAACGGCGGTCTGTCCCGAAGGATCAGCTTTGGCGTGATCCACGACTTTTTGGGTCACTACCACCGCCCCAAGAAGGGGCCAAGCCAACAACATCAAAGCCACGAAAAGCTTCATCCACACAGAGCAAACGCAAAGGCCTCTCACGTCAACCTCATCCTGGTGTAGGCAAGCAGATTTCAGCTTTATGGGCCATTCCCTGAGCTGCGAAGTTTTATCGAACGGAACCTGATTTTTCAGTTTTCACCCGGCACATGGCTGGCTACTGCTGGCCGCGCCTTTTTTTGTCAGTTACTTTTGTTTCCCATTACCTCTGCCTTTTATGTCCACGATCATCCCTGAACCTGTTGGTCAATATGTCTCCACCTGGGGAGAGGGGCCTCTTTGGCAGGCGGATCGACTGTTGTATGTGGACATCGAATCGCATCGGATCCTCTCGTTTGATCCCGTGTCTGGTGTGGAAAAAATCTGGCCTGTGGGACAGCGTGTGGGCACGGTGGTGGCGCGTCAGAGCGGTGGGCTGGTCTGGGCAGGGGATGGCGGTTTTTATTTTTTGAATGAGGACACCGGCGAATCCACTTGGATTGCCGATCCAGAGCCCGATGTGGCGGACAATCGTTTCAATGACGGAAAATGTGACCCTGCGGGGAGGCTATGGGCCGGAACGATCTCTTTGAAAAAACGTCCCGAGGCGAGTCTCTACTGTCTGCACACCGACCTGCGAGTGGAGAAGAAATTTGGCCCCGTGACGAACTCCAATGGCATCGTCTGGACGCGAGACGGTGGCACGATGTATTACATTGATACGCCAAGCAAAAAGGTACGCGCTTTTGATTTCGAGGTGCAAACCGGCGCGATCAGTGGCGAACGGGTGGTCTGGGATACCAGCGTGGACTCGAGCAGTCCTGATGGCATGACGATCGACTCAGAAGATCGGCTCTGGGTGGCCTTTTGCCACGGCGGAAAGGTCGTCTGCTATGATCCTGTGAAGCAAACCGTGGAAGAGCAGGTGAATTTTCCCTGCATCGAGACCACCGCTTGCGCCTTCGGTGGACCCGATCTGAGCGATCTGTATGTGACCACCGGGGTAAAGCCTGGGCTTGACGAAGCGCTTGCTGGAAGGCTCTTTGTCTGCCGTCCAGGCGCACAAGGCGTCCCTAGTGTGGCCTTTGGGGGATGAGACAGAGGTGAAAGAAATCTCTCGCATCTGAGCCGGGACGCTTTTAACTCAGGTTATAACGACACCGTGTGTCGTTACCTTTACCCCAAAGGCTATGTCATCACTCCAGGCTATCCGCGACGCGCTGAAACAGTCGCCCGACAATGTGTCCATGTTATTGCTCTACGGGCGTGCCTGTTTGGAGCAATTGCATCTGGATGAGGCGCGGGAAGCTTTTGAACGAGTCCTGGTCCTGGATCCCAATCACATCGATGCGCACTTGGGCGTTGCCCGTGTGCTGTTTATGGAAGGCGATACCTCTGGGGCTGCGGTGCGCGCCGAGCGCGTGTTGCTGCAAGAACCTGAAAATGCTCAAGCTCATCTGCTGCTGAGTCGGGTGTTTTTGAGTGAAGATGATCGCGCTCGTGCCACGGAGCATTTTGACCGTGCGGCGCAGATTGATGGCACGATGAGTGATCCTGCGCTGGAACGTGAGCTTGGCCGCACAGCTCGTGACGCGCGCAAGACTTCGCCGTCTCCTCAAGCGGCAGATCCAGGATTCAATGAAGCTGCCGAAGCCGCTGAAGCAGGGGATGAGTTCTATGAAGATCCTTTTGATGAGCCCCCGTATGACTGGCGACCAGAGACCTTTTTCACCCCGGGTGACACGCAACGTTTTGGAACGACCTTTGCCGATGTTGGCGGGATGGATGAGCTAAAGGAAGAGATCCGTCTCAAGATCATCTATCCTCTTCAGTTTCCTGATCTGTATAAAGCCTATGGTCGCAGAACAGGGGGAGGTATCTTGATCTACGGACCTCCGGGCTGTGGCAAGACCCTCATGCTTCGTGCCGTGGCGGGTGAAGTGCCCTGCAATTTTTTGTCGGTGGGTTTGCACGAGATCTTCGATCCCTACTTCGGAAGCACAGAACGTAACTTGCATCAGATCTTCGAGACAGCTCGGGCCAATGCACCGTGTGTGCTCGTCTTCGATGATCTCGACAGTCTTGCTCAGGACCGCAGAAACGTGCGTGAGAGTCAGTTGCGGAATCTCGTGAATCAGTTCCTCCATGAACTGGATGGGCTGCGGGAAAATCAGCGCGTTTTGGTGATTGGTGCCACCAATCAACCCTGGTCTCTGGATCCCGCTTTCCGTCGTCCAGGTCGCTTTGATCAGGCCATTTTTGTGCCCCCACCTGACAATGGAGCTCGTGCGCAAATCATCACTTTGCTGGCCAAGGATAAACCCATCTCGAATCTCGATGTCGAGGCTCTGGTCGAAGCGACGCTCGGCTTCTCAGGTGCCGATTTGAAGTGGGTCTTTGATCGCGCTGCAGAGCTGGCTTTGTCGGCTGCGATTCATAGTGGTCAGCCTGTGCCGATCACCATGGAGCTTCTGCTCACAGTAGCGCGCAGTCACGCTCCGAGTACTCAATCCTGGTTTGAAGGTGTCCGCGATCACGCCAAACACGCAGCGCCGGATGGTTTCTTCAATGAGGTTCGCAAGTTCCTCAATGCGCCTTCCACGAAGGAACGCTGAATTGCCTTGGATCGCATTCAAGTCAAACGGGCTCCTGTGAAAGGAGCCCGCTGAGGAAAAAAGGTTAAAGACTTCCTCAACGAGGAACTTCATTGACTCACGCGAGCACCAGAAGGATCAACGACCTTCACGGAGACAAAGAACAGCATGTTTTTGACGCGCCGCTGACTCACTTTGCTGCGGAAGAGACGGCCTACAAATGGAAGATCGCCTGCAACGGGCACCTTGTCATCAATCATGATGTTGTTGTCGGAAATCAATCCCCCGAGAACAACGGTGGCACCATCATAGACCTTAACGGATGTCGCAATTTTACGACTTGAAAAGATGGGTTGGAAGATGCGGTTTTCGGTCAGTTCGACTTTAACGCCATCAGAGGCTACTGAGTTGATCGGGGAGCCATAATTCACGAATCCAACAAACTCCGTGATCTCTGGCGTGATGGTTAAATCAATGACTTTGTTGTCTTCAGAAATGACGGGTTCGACATCCAAAACAACACCCACACGTCGCATTTCAAAGGCCGTCGGAGTCGAGGGGGTGACAGGAATTGGAGGCAGTGGTGGAAACGTTTCGTTGCCATTTTGATCAATCAAAACGGTGTTGGTTCCAACGTTGGTGGGAATCTGTGGAGGATCAAATTCGGTCGGATAAATCAGCTCTCTGACAACTTGAACGTTGGCCTTCTGGCCGCTTTTGGTAACAACCTCAGGTTTGGCCATCACATCGATTCCTGTTTTCTGATCGAGGGCTCGAATGGCGACCTGAAACTGTGGATTGGTTAGCACGCCTGCCAGAGAGAATGCGGCGGGTGACCGGCGACTTGCTGCTGTAGTGGCCCCATACAAAATGTCATCAATGGTCTGATTGGAATAAAGGTCGCCTGAACTCCGTAGTCCAGCGGTGACTGGGTTTTGACCCACGGGTTCTCCAGAAGCCAGTTTGTTCGGAAAGTCTAAGTTTGGATAGGCTCCCGTTTGTTGATTTCCTTTTGTTCCCCCTTCAAGAACAATACTGCTTCCGAAACCTTCGAGCAGCCAATCAAAACCCAGTTCTTCGAGATTGGTTTGATTGATCTCAACCACACGCACGCTGATCACCACCTGCTTGGGGGATGAATTGAGGGCCTGCTCCACCAGTTGATCGACCAATTCAATCTGCTTCGCTGTGTTTCGGACGATCAACAGGTTGGAATTGGGGCTGTAATTGGCACCGGTGCCCTCAGCAAAGGTGACACCGCGGTTTTGCAGGAATTCTTGAGCTCCCAAGCGCTTGATTTGCAAACCCGCAAACCCTGGTCCTCCTGCAGCAGCACCTGCTGCAAAGGGGTCGGCGGGGGCGGCGCTGGCATCAGGAGTGACTGCTGCGGTGCTGATGAAATCCGGCGGCACCTTGTAGGATTTCATGATGATCGCCCCAGTGTCTTCACTCCGTGAGATGATCCGAACCGCGTAATCTTCGATCCTGAAGCTCGCATTGGCCATTTCAGTGACGTAACGCAGTACTTCCTCAATCGGGACTTGGCGCAGGTTCAGTGAGATGGAGGCTGTGTCTTGATCCGTGGGCAGATTGTTGACAAAATCCACGCCTTTGCCGGTGGGATCGAGATCCCGTGACCTGACACGCAAGTATTCGAGGACCTCGTTGAGCGTGGCACCGGCAAAATCGATTTTTTCGAGCTTCAGATCCCGCAATTTTTGAGTGATCGCCTCACGCCCGCCGCGCAGGCCTGCGATCATGCTGGCCGTGGCCGATTCGCCGCCACCAAAAAGGGCTGAAACGTCCGTCCTGACAGTGTTTTCCCAGCTGCCATTCACCTCGTTCAGCATTCGGCTGCGTTGATGATCCTTGGCGCTCTGGTAATAACGCGCTTGCTCTTGTTCGACTTTTTCCATGCCACGGCGCGCGGCTGTGTTGGTGGTGTCGATTCTCAAGACGTCTTCATAACTGGCGAGTGCCTTGTCGTATTGGCCCGTCTCAAATTGCGAATTGGCCAGGGTGAGCAGACGCTGCACCTCATTGACGCGTTGAATGTGCTCAGGAGTCAGAGCAGGGGGATAGCGGTCTGGATCCGTGAGACGTGCACGCAGACTTGTGATTCTCGAATCATTGGGTGCGACACCACTCGCGGACAACTTGTCCAAAATGGCTTTCGCGGCGGGGTAGTCGCCTGCATCGGTCAGTTCTTTGGCGCGAGTCAAGCCGGCGCGAATGTAACCATCCAAGGCAATGACTCGCGTTTCTTGTGCCAAGGGAATGTTTGGCAAGGATGTGAAAGCTTGTTCAAAGAGTGTCAGCGCAGCCTCAGTCTTCCTTTGCTGCAACAGCCCTTCGGCTTCGATCAGTCGCGTCTGTTGCGTATTGATGCCATCGGCTCGGCGCTGAACTTCCTGGTCTGCGAGTGAAGAGAGCGAAGGCTCGGCCGCAAAGGAGTTGAGATAGGCCAAAGTCATGCAACCACCCAGCGCGAAGCCAAGGCGGACTGAGCGGGATGGGAACCGGATGCGAAGAGTCGTGCAGGACATTCAGGGAAATGGAAGGGCGGGCAAAAAGTGAGGAATATCAACTTTTCCATCCTAGCCCAAGCATTTTCTCTGATGAACGTCGATTTCTGTGCGTTGTGGACTGATCCAATATTGAGTCTTCTGGGCATTTCATGCATCAAAGGACGTGCATGAATGACAAACTGAGACAGGTTCAATCCATTCCCAATTCCATGCGTTTTTGTTTCGTAGCCTTGGCTTCATCTCTTTTATTCGTTTCCAATCTGGCAGCCCAGATTTCAGATCTCTCGGATCTTCGCAAACTTCTCGTTCAAGATCCCCAAAAAGTATCTTTGGCGGGGGATGGAACAGCGACTGCGACTCCTTCGAATCCCAATGTCTTTTTTGCCACTCCTGGCCCCTGGGGGCGTTTGCGCTGTGCTTACATCTATCTCGAGGCTCCCAAGTCGCTGGTGGATAGCTTTCCTCTTCCGAACACCAAACCCCGCTGGAGCTTTCCTGAGGAAGCCCTGCCTGAGATTGAGCCTCTGTTTGAAAGGGCGGGGCTCTCGGAGGCGCTGATCACGCTTCTGCTCAGCGAACGCAACCTAGTCCGTGAGAACGGATTCATTCACCTTTTCCCGCCTCTCCCGGACTTGGAGGGCATTCCCCCGGCAGCGCGCACGATCATCTACACGGAGCTGTCGAAATACCAGCCCAACGAGTTCCACGTGGACCCTGTTCTGATCGTGGGGCAGACCGTCCGGGAATGGTATCGCACCAGCAAACTCCGCCCTGAAATCGTCGCAAAAGTCGAGCAAATGTCCTACTTGCGTGGTGAGACAACGGCCTTCAGCGACATCTCGGCCGTGCTCAACTACGCCCAGTCTGATTCCGAAGCTCGGACGATTTTCAAAGCCTTCACGCGCACTCGGGCTCTGATGATCAAGGTCGAGGTGGACCACAACACGAATGTCGAAGAGCTGGTCAACTACTGGACTCTGGGGATTGGATTGCGTCGCAAG
Organism: Verrucomicrobiaceae bacterium; assembly: GCA_027483245.1. Taxonomy (GTDB): domain Bacteria; phylum Verrucomicrobiota; class Verrucomicrobiia; order Verrucomicrobiales; family Verrucomicrobiaceae; genus Prosthecobacter. The sequence continues at coordinate 7,396 of JAIXVB010000579.1, forward strand.
GACGTGGAACCGCTGGTCCAGTCCATCATCGATACCGATGGCATTGAGGCCCTGCCTCTCTCGCACATGCTGCCAGCGCTGGTTCGCAAGTTGATGTACACTTACCCGGGTCTGGATCTCGCCAAACATGGCATGCTGCCGGACTGCCACTGGACATCGCTGAATTTCTTTAACTACGAGCCCCATGAGTATCTTCTCGATTCACGCCTCGCGACGAGTGCGGTCCTGGAGAACTTTGAACCCGTGGAGCCGCCCTACAAATACGGCGATGTCTTGTTCTTCCTGAGCACCACCACGGGCGATGCCTTCCACTCCTGCGTGCATTTGGCAGATGGCATCGTCTTCACCAAGAATGGCCGCAATCTGCTGTCTCCCTGGGTGCTCATGAGGCTGGAGGACGTGAAAAAGATCTATCTCTATAAGGGCGATGGTCGCGTTCAGGGCTTTCGCCGAAAGGACCCCAATCAATCCCTGCCTTCTCAATAAAGGCTCCGTCATCGCTGCATCTCATGTCGTCTCTGATTGCTGTTTCGCACCTGTTCAAATCTTACCGCGAGCCTGGCAGCGGTAGCGAGGTCGCTGTTTTAAAGGACATCTCGCTGAACATCGAGGCCGGTGAGTCCGTCGCCATTGTCGGGCCTTCAGGCTGCGGGAAAAGCACGCTGCTCAATATTTTGGGCACCTTGGATACCCCAGATCGGGGCGATTACATCCTGGATGGCCAGCCCATCGCGGGTTGTGATGCCACCAAGCTCGCTGCGCTGCGCAGTGAAAAGATCGGCTTCATTTTTCAACTCCATCACCTCATGCCTCAGTGCACCGTGATGGAAAACATCCTGCTTCCCACCCTGGCGCTTTCGTCCAAGCCCGAGGCCGCCAGCCTCCGTCAGCGCGCGGAAGGACTCTTGGCCGCTGTCGGACTCCAAGATCGTCATTCGTGGAAGCCTTCTCAACTCTCCGGCGGTGAGCGTCAGCGTGTCGCCGTGGTCCGTGCGCTCATCAATGAGCCCAAGCTGATCCTGGCAGACGAACCCACCGGCGCGCTCGATGAAAAAAACGCCGAATCACTCACCACGCTCCTGCTGGAACTCCAGCAGCGCACCGGCATCAGCCTCGTCATGGTCACCCATCATCCCGCTCAGGCCGCCCGCATGGGCCGCACCCTGCGGCTGCATGAGGGCCAGCTCGTCTGACACCCGTCTGCACTAGCGCAGGGTCCGGGGAATGAAGATCGACTGCATGCCCGCGGCATCCGCCGCAGCGATTCCAGCCAGCCCATCTTCCAGCACCAGGCAGTCCTTGGCTTCGATGCCGAGCTTTTCGGCGGCGAGCAAAAACATGTCGGGGGCAGGTTTGCCGCGCGCGACATCTTTGGGCGTCACGATCACCGGGAACAGATCCAACAGGCCGTTGGCTTTCAGGCAGGCACGCACGATGGGCTCTTCACTGCCTGAGGCCACAGCGATGGGAAACTTGCCATGAATCGATCGCGCAAAGTCCGCCACAGGCCGCACTTCAGGCACCTGCGGGATCAGCGTCATGAACAGCTCGGCTTTATACTCCGCGACGGAATCAGGATCGATGTTCACCCCGTATTCCGCATTCAGCAGCTTCACCACATCCTGCTCACGCACCCCGGCTTTGGAGTAAAAGTAGTCTTCCGTGAAGGCAAACGGTGCCGCATGCTTTTCCAAAGACAGCACCCAGGCGCGGTAATGCAGTGGCATTGAGTCCACCAGAGTGCCATCGCAGTCGAAGATGAACGCACGGAAAGGGTAGTCAGGGATATCCAGCATAAGCCTTCCTGCTTAGCTCCAGGACCTGCCACGCGCAAATGACGAATCCGCTCCGCGATCATGCTGCCTGTCCATCACGTCGCTTGACTCGCCCTCGCATGACGCCACCCTTGCGCCCTCTATGGCAAAAGTTCTCATCATTGGTGCAGGCGGCGTTGGCCGCGTCGTCGTTCACAAGTGCGCTCAACTCCCCGAAGTCTTCAGCGAGATCATGCTCGCTTCCCGCACCAAGTCGAAGTGCGATGCCATCGCTGCGGAACTCTCCCGCCCGATTCAAACCGCCGCGGTCGATGCCGACAATGTCCCTGAACTCGCCGCCCTCATCCGCAGCTTCCAGCCCGCCGTCGTCATCAATGTCGCCCTGCCTTACCAGGATCTGACCATCATGGACGCCTGCCTCGAGACCGGCGTTCACTACATCGACACCGCCAACTACGAGCCACGCGACGTCGCTAAATTCGAGTATCACTGGCAGTGGGCCTATCAAGAGCGCTTCAAGGCCGCAGGCCTCACCGCTCTCCTCGGCTGCGGCTTCGATCCCGGTGTCACCAACGTTTACACCGCCTACGCCCTGAAGCATCACTTCAGCAAGATCGACACCCTCGACATCATCGACTGCAATGCCGGTGATCATGGCAAAGCCTTCGCCACCAACTTCAACCCCGAGATCAATCTCCGCGAGGTCACGGCCAACGGACGTTACTGGGAAAACGGCGCCTGGGTCGAGACCAAGCCGCTCGAGATCAAACGCAGCTTCAACTTCCCCGATGGCATCGGACCGAAGAACATCTATTGCCTCTACCACGAGGAATTGGAGTCCCTCACCAAGCACATCCCCATGCGCCGGGCCCGTTTCTGGATGACCTTTGGCGATGCCTACATCAAGCACATGGAAGTCCTCGTGAATGTCGGCATGACCCGCATTGATCCGGTCATTCACAAAGGCGTGCCCATCATCCCGATCGAGTTCCTCAAGACCCTCCTGCCAGAGCCTGGCACCCTCGGTGCTGACACCAAGGGCAAGACCTGCATCGGCAACTGGATCGAAGGCACCGGCAAAGATGGCCAGCCTCTGCGCTACTACGTTTACAACATCAAGGATCACGAAGACTGCTATCGTGAGACCAATAGCCAAGGCGTCAGCTACACCACCGGCGTGCCCGCCATGATCGCGGCCAAGCAACTCCTCACCAACGAAGAGTATCGTCAACCCGGCGTCTGGAATGTCGAGCAGCTCAATCCCGATCCCTTCATGGCCGACCTCAACGCCTATGGCCTGCCTTGGGTCGAGACCTATCCGACCGAGCCTCTGCCCGGCGAATAAAGCCCACCCGCTTCCCAGGGTAGCCTCGCCAGTCGGGGCTACCCTTTTTTATAAAATCATCTCGGCCGGGCCGGGGACCTCACGGGCTTCTGCGGTGGCTGTGCCAGCGATCAGCGTCCAGCTCAGACCGGCTCGGTAACGTGACTTCCACGCACCTCGATGCAGCAGCGTGTCTGCCGCGCCATGGCGCAGATAGGGAAAGTGTTTCTTGTGCGTCAGCGCCAGGCGCAGAGGCGAGAGATCCTCAGCAAAGCTCACCAGATGCAGCGGCCGCACCGGGCCCTTCGCCGCTTCCTCTTCATACACCAAAATGGCCGACATCGCCGCCGCCGCCGCGCCCAGACCCTGATCCCACACGATCAGCGGCTCCGCCTCCTCAGGGTTCGCGCCATCGGTCAAGCGCAGCCGCCGCGCCAGTTGCGTGCGCTTCGCCCAGAGCGGGTGCAGGGGATCTTGCGGTTCTGTTTCCGTCGCGATCAAAACCTGCGTCACCGCATGGCGGATCGTCACGCGCTCCTCCTCATCGGCGTGCAGTTCATAGTCGCCGATTTTCACCGGCACTCGCGTGTTGGGCATCGCCTTCGGGTTGGTGATCGGGTGATCCACATCATCCACCTGCAGCCACTCACGCTTCTCCTGGTAGAGTTTTAAAAAGCGATCTTCCAGGATGCTCTGTCGGATCTCCTTCATGAGCTGATGATAGAAATGAATGTTATGCTGACCCATCAGTTGCCAGCCCAGCGGCTCCTGCGTCTTGGTCAGGTGATGCAGGTAAGCGCGTGAATGCTTGGCACACACCGGGCAGGTGCAGTGGGGGTCCAGCGCTGCTTCACTGAATTTGTAAACGGAACGCCGCAGCTCCACGATGCCGCGTGAGGTGAAACACGATCCGCGCTTCGCCACCTGCGTGGGAATGATGCAGTCAAACATGTCCACTCCACGGTGCACCGCCTCCAGCACATCCAGCGGTGTGCCCACGCCCATCAGGTAACGCGGACGATCCGCAGGCAGCAGTGCCGCCGTCAGCTCGCACACATCTTCACGCTCCTGTTTTTCCTCTCCCACAGCCAGCCCACCGATGGCAAAGCCATCAAACGGCAGCTCCATCAGCCCCGCTGCACTCTCCCGGCGCAGATGCGGATACAGTGCCCCTTGGACGATGCCAAACATCGACTGCGGAGAGTCCTCACGCGCCGCCAGACTGCGCACCGCCCAGCGCTGCGTCACTTGCAGCGCAGCCCGCGCCGCCTTTTCATCCGCCGTGCTGGGAATGCACTGATCCAGCACCATCATGATGTCACTGCCGATGGCCCTTTGCGTTTGAATGCTCAGTTCAGGGCTCAGCAGGATGCGCTGGCCATCGACATAACTTTGAAAAACTGCCCCTGCCTCTGTCATGGAACGCGAGTGTGGCAGC
>JAIXVB010000464.1 GCA_027483245.1 Verrucomicrobiaceae bacterium
TGGGCCATGCGTTGTTCATCGTTGCGCTTGGAGGTGTCTCCCACGCCGATGTAGAGATAACCGTCGGGTCCGAAAACGATGTTGCCGCCGTGGTGATTCCAATTGATGAGCGGGATCTGAAGCAGCACGCGCTCGGTGCTTTCATCGGCCTTGTCGGCATCGGCACTGACTTTCATCTCGCTGATGACGAGGCGCTTTGGTTTCTGTTGAGTGTAGCAGAGGTAAAAAAGGCCGTTGGTCTTGTATTGAGGATGAAAGGCCAGTCCGTTCAAGCCTTCTTCAAATTTGCCATTGTCCGCTTCCAGGGTGCGTGAGCTGAGGTCGAGAAAGGTCTTTGCCTCTGTGCTCTGCTCATCTTTGGGCAGGATCAGGATCGCCCCGCGCTGAAGAGCCAGGAACTGACGCTGGCTGTCATCCGGCGGGATCACCACCGCGATGGGCCACTTCGTCTCCAGTTTCTCATAGATGCGGGTGAGTTTCACCGTGTCTGCGGAAAAAGCAGAGCCGGTGAGTAAGAAGGCGGCAGCGGCGAGGGCAGCGATTTTCATGAATGTCAGATTGGCAGGAAACAACGCCCGCTGGCAAGCCCTTGTTACTTCAAAGTCAGCTCTTCCATGACGATGCGCAGCTGCTCATGCGTCCGGAAGACCATGCTTTGGGTCGGTGGGCCGATGTTTCGGTCGTTCCAGACCTTCTCCAATTCCGTCAGCACCGCGATCACGGGCTGAATCAGCAGCGAGCGGCGGGTGAGATCACTCAAGGTGGCAAAGTCCTGACGCAACTCCGCCAGCAGGGCCGGCGAACCAATGCACAGCGGTCGTTTGTCCACATCCGGGATTTCCACGACCAGTTTGGAGACGATTTCCAGGGAACGCATCCAGGCACCGAGATCCACCAGCACGGCCAGGTCTTCATCTCGCTGTTCTCTCAGCATGCGGATCAGCTCTTGATGACCATCGACGATCTCCTGGCGCAGATCCTTCCATTCATCCATCTCCGCCATTTTCGCCTGAGCCATCAGGCGGGGCTTCATTTTTTCTCCCAAGCCGAGCATGCGGCAGTAAGTGACGATGTCCTGCGTGTTGTTGCGAAATTGCTGGGAGTCACCGGCCTCCCAAATCAAAAAGGTTTCTCCAATCAAACTGCCCAGGGTGAACGCTGCCTTTGTCCGGTCCGCCGTCGGATTCGGCGGCTGAGGCCGATACATCGTGCGCCAGCGGGCCTTGGTATGCTGCCCGGCCATCTCCAGAAAGTCCGCAGGCGTTTGATCCTCCGTCCAAAAAATGACCCGTGAACTGAACTCGCCCGCACTGGCGGCGATGGAGTTCTGGCGCTCGACGTCTTGAGCCTGCACATCGATCTGGAGCACGACGCAGAGCGCCGTACTCATGGCGAGCACATACGAGGAAACAGTCACGGTGGGGTTGGAAGTGGAGCAGATGAGATGCCGAATGCGGCCCGTTCGTTCAAGAACAGGCCGCTTTCCTGGGCATTCGATCACTCCACAGTCACACTTTTCGCTAGATTGCGGGGTTTATCGACATCACAGCCACGGGCGACGGCGGTGTAATAAGAGAGCAGTTGCAGGGGAATGACGGTCAGCAATGGGCTGAGGTAAGAAGGGCAGTCAGGGACGTAAATCACGTCCTCGGTGAGGCGTTCCAGCTCGGTGCGGCCTTCGGTGGTCACGCAGATCACGGGGCCTTTGCGGGCGAGGACTTCCTCGATGTTGCTGACGTTTTTATCAAACACCGCGTCATCAGGAGCGATGAAAATGGAAGGCATGTCAGGTTTCACCAGGGCGATGACGCCATGCTTCAGCTCAGCGCTCGGGTGACCGCTGGCGTAGATGTAGCTGATTTCCTTCATCTTCAGCGCGCCTTCCAGAGCCACGGGGTAATTGGCTTGGCGACCCATGAACAGCATCCCTTCCGCATTCGCATGCTTTTCGGCGATCGCTTTGATCCGCTCGGTCTGAGTCAGGATGCTGGCGATTTTGTCCGGGATGGCTTCGAGCTCATCGATCATCTCGATGCCGTCCGCACTGGACAGATGGTGAATGCGGCCAAAGAGCATGCCGAGCAGGGTCATGATCATCACCTGAGAGGTGAAGGTCTTGGTCGCCGCCACACCGATTTCTGGCCCCGCGTGGATGTAACAACCGCCATCACTTTCACGAGCGATCGTGCTGCCCACGCTGTTGACGATGCCCAGACACTTGATGCCCTTGCGCCGTGCTTCGCGCATCGCAGCCAGGGTGTCGATCGTTTCGCCGCTCTGGCTGAGCACGAATTGCAGGGTGTTTTTATCCGCTGGCACGTTGCGGTAGCGGAATTCACTGGCGATCTCCACCTCGGTGGGAATGCGGGCCAGGGTTTCAATCACATACTCACCCACCATCGCCGCGTGGAAGGCGGTGCCGCAACCGCTGAGGATGATGCGGTCAATGCCGCGCAACTCCTGCGGGGTCATGTTCAGTCCCCCGAGAATGGCGGTGCCTTCATCACGAGAAAGTCGGCCGCGCAGTGCGTTGCGCAAGGAGTTCGGTTGCTCGAAGATTTCCTTCAGCATGTAGTGCGGGAAGTCGCCCTTCTCGGCGTCATCCGCCGTGAATTCCACGCGGCTCACTTTCACTTCTGCGGTGCCACCAGCCATGGAAGACACGTCGTAACGGTCCGCTGTCAGGCTCACGAGGTCGTAATCATTGAGGTAAACGACGTCGCGGGTGTGCGCCACGATGGCGGACACATCACTGGCCAGGAAATGCTCGCCATCGCCCAGGCCGACGACCAATGGGCTGCCCAGTCGTGCACCCAGAATCACGCCCGGCACATCGGCGTGCATGGTGGCGATGCCGTAGGTTCCCTTCACTTTGGCCAGAGCTGCCTGGAGAGCATTGCGCAAGCGTAAAGTGCCGTCTTTTTCATCGCTGGCATCGAAGTAACGACCTACCATGTGGGCCAGCACTTCGGTATCTGTTTGAGATTCAAAAGTATCTCCCTGCGCCAACAATTGATCGCGCAGCGTTTGGTAGTTTTCGATCACTCCATTGTGCACCAGCACCAGCTTGCCGCTCTGATCGCGGTGAGGATGAGCGTTCTCATCGGTCGGTGCGCCATGCGTCGCCCAGCGTGTGTGGGAGATGCCGGTGGAGCCCGTGGGATTGATCTCCGCTACGGCCAACCGCAGGTTTTCGATGCGCCCTGCCCGCTTGATGATTTTCACACTGTCGCTGCCGTTCAGGAGGGCGATCCCCGCTGAGTCATAACCGCGATATTCCAGCCTGCGCAGCCCATCCAGGAGGATCGGGCTGGCCTGCCGCTTGCCGATGTAGCCAACAATTCCGCACATAGTGTTCGTTTGCCCGCCACGAAGCGGGGCGATACACTAGCCGCTACAATGCCAGCCTGCCAGCAAAAGGGCGATTTTCGGCTAGATGCCCTTCTTATCTCGCGAGTGTCATCACGCATTCCAGGTGTTTGGTCTGCGGGAAGAGGTCAAAGGGCTGCACTTTCTCCAGCTGGAATCCCGCTTCATGAAACAGCACCAAATCCCGCATCTGCGTGGCGGGATTGCAGGATATGTAAACCACACGGCGCGGACTGAAGGCGAAGAGCTGCTCCAAAAACTCCGGGCTGCAGCCTGCACGGGGTGGATCGATGATGACTACGGTGTCGCTGCCTGCATGAGGCACTTCTTTGAAAATTTCGCGCGCATCCGCAGCCAAAAATCGGCAGTTGGTCAGGCCATTCAGCTCCGCATTGTGCGCGGCTTTTTTGACGGCGCTTTCGGAAAGCTCCACACCGATCACCTCTTCAAATCCATGCGCGGCGCTGATGCCAAAGAGACCACTGCCACAGTATGCATCGACTAAAAAACGTGCGCCGCTAGCTTTGGCCTCCTGCACTGCGTAACCGACGAAATCCGCGAGGATGAACGGGTTGTTCTGAAAAAAGTCCCCCGCCTGGAACTCGAATTTCACCTCGCCCACCTGCTCCACGGCGATTTGGTCGGCCTTGGTGAGCACGCCATTGACGGCTGCACGCATCAGCAGAGTCGCCCCATTTTTAAAAGCCTCCTGATTGGCCCGAGCTTGTGCCCGCACCACCGTCAGTTGCTCATTGAGCTGAGGCATGGCGATCGGGCACTGCTCCACATCGACCATGGCATTGCGTGTGCCGACGCGCAGAAATCCAATCGCGCCGATCTCGCCCGACTTGGGTTTGTGAAAATGAGGGGTGATTTTCGAGCGGTAACCGTATCGTGCTGGCGAGGCGATCACGGGAAGCACCGGGTGTTCCAAGCGCGCCATGTGCCGCAGCAACTCCTCAACTTGACGTCGCTTCCACTCGGTTTGTTTGGCATAGTCCAGGTGTTGATACTGGCAACCGCCACAGGTGCCAAAGAGAGGACAGACCGGCTGCACACGCTCGGGCGAGGGCTCCAGCACCTCCACCAGATCCGCGTTGCTATAATTTTTGTGATTGCGGAAGATGCGACAGCGCACTCGCTCGCCCGGCAGGGCAAAGGGCACAAAAATCACCCAACCATCCACTCTCGCCACGCCACTGCCTTCATTGGTCAAGTTTTCGATGTGGACCTCCAACTCCTGGTGATAGGCGAAGGGGTGAGGGACAAATTTGCGCGGCGGAGGAAGCATTCCCTTTCCTTAGCAGGCAGCGCCAGGAGATCAAACGCGGCCTCTGGCTCCGGGAGGGGAAGGTCCAAGGTCCCCAAGCTGGTGGTTGTGGCGTGCAAAAAGCAGGCTGAGTCTCTTTTTCGATTCGATCCGAATCTGGGATTGAAGCACCCTCATGAAGGAGAAAGCCTAACTAAAAACGCAGCCAATTCCAGGAGGTGGGAAATGATGCAATTGACATGATTGATTGGGAGGTCTCTTTGAAACGCAACAATGCGTGACTGAATCGTTTCATCATTAGGCACAAAGAGCGCCATGGTGAAGGCCTTCCTGGAGTCAGCGAAGCGCGGAAAAGAACGAGTGGCTCGCGTTGATCTCGTAGATTCCTGGCGTCCGATAAGGCTCGTTCTGAAGGTGTATTGTCGCACGGATAAGCAGGACGAAAGGTGCAAGATTTTTTGAGTCTATTGAGCCCTTGGTGGTGCTTGGATAAAAGCGAGGGCACTTGATTCGCAAAGATGTTCGCGTGGCTTCATAAGGCTCGTAAATCCAATCGGGACAATTCCTTTAGTTGCTGCTAAACCCCCATCAAATTGACATTCATAGCTGACAGAAGGAATGAATGATCATGACTCGCGAAGCTCGGTCTCAATCACCAGAGACGGTTTACATGCCAATCAAACAGTGGCGGCTGATTGCGTTCGGAAGACGCTTTGATTGTGCAATTCGCAACAACGAGTCAGCTCGATTTTGAGCTCTCTAAATTCGCAGATTTTAAATCGCTCCTCATCAGCCTAACAAATTATTAAATGTCTTTATTGTCACATAAGCTCAACCGGATTTTTCGTGGGAAGTCATCGCAAGCCGATGACCCCAATCGCTATGAAGGAGACGGATTGATCATGAAGGCGCGCAACCTGAGTTGGATGCGCACCGAACGCTTTCAGACAGCCTATCAAAAAGGCATCAACTCAGGGCATCAATGGAGCAAGAATCCGAAGCATCCGCTCAAGCTGGAGTGGCGTGTGAACACGGCTTTGTGGGCGGCTCACAAGGCACTGGGATTGGAGGGTGATTTTGTCGAGTGTGGCGTGAACACGGGCATACTCTCACTGGCGATTTGTCAGGATCTGGATTTTGCTAAGCTGGACCGGAAGTTCTACCTCTTCGACACCTATGAGGGCATCCCAGAACATCAGATGTCGCCCAAAGAAAAGGCTGCGCGCCTCGCAGAAAACGCGGATTTTTATCCTGACTGCTACGAACTCGTGAAAAACAATTTTCGCGAGTATCCGAACGCGCAATTGGTGCGCGGGTTGGTGCCTGATTCGTTGACTCAAGTGAAGATTGACAAGGTGGCCTACCTTTCCCTCGACATGAACATTGCCCTGCCCGAGCGGGCAGCGATTGAGTATTTCTGGGACAAGCTTTCCTCGGGAGCCGTGGTGCTTTTGGATGATTATGGCTGGAAGGGCTTTGAGGAGCAGATGATCAGCATGGACGAGTTCGCCGAGTCCAAGGGAGTGCGTGTCTGTGCCATGCCCACTGGTCAGGGTATTTTGATCAAACCTTAGAGTGCCGCAGTGCCTTGAGAAGGCTCTTAAGTTCAGAACAACCAAGAAGAAACAGGATTCATCATGCCAGGGTGATTGACAGAGGAGGCGGGCTTCGTTTGGAATCGCCTCCTTATGCGTTCACCTCTCTTATCCCTCCTGATTGCCCTCACCCTGGGCAGCGCTGCTCATGCTGAAGTGGCCTATGAATTCGCACCTGACTTCATTACGCCGGCTCCAGGCCGAGAAACCATCGGCAATGGCCATGGCGAGATCGCTTGTGATAGCGCGGGTCATTTTTATGTCAGCGTCCAAGGCCCTGAAAACAAAGACGCGGGGGTGCAGGTCTATGGCCCAGATGGCAAGTTCATCAAAGCTCTGAAGCTGCCCAACAGCCTGCACGGCTTCGTGATCCGCAAGGATGAGGGTGAGGAATACCTCTTCGCTGCGGTGCTCGGAGAAAAGAAAGTCATCAAGGCCAAGCTGGATGGCACGGTGGTTCTGGAGATCCCCACGAGCGCTTTTCCTGAAGGCAAAGCTGGGCCGAAAGGCTTGGCGTTGACGAACTGTGACGTGGCTCCCAATGGGGACATCTACGTGGTCGATGGTTACGGTCAGAGCTGGATCTTTGTGTTTGATCGCGCTGGCAAGTTCAAGACGGTCTTCGGGGGACCCGTGGAGCCGCTCAAACTGGCCAACACTCACAAAATCTTCATCGATCGCCGTTTTGAACCGGCACGCATTTTGGCCTGTGATCGCGGTAACAACCGTCTGCTGCACCTTGACCTGGAGGGTAACCTGATCAGCGTCATCGCCAGCGAAGGCCTGCGCCGCCCGAGCAGCGCGTCTTTCCATGGTGACCTCATGTGTGTGGCGGAGATTGCAGGTCGTGTGAGTGTTTGGGACAAAGAGGGAAAACAAGTCGCCTCCCTGGGAGTCAATGATACGGCAGGCCAGACGAATACACCCAAGGTCACACCGCCGGATTGGAAACAAGGCACGGTGACTTCTCCGCACGGCATCACCTTTGACAATGCAGGCAACATTCTCGAAACGGAGTGGAACCTCTATGGGCGCGTGCTGCGCTGGAACAAAAAAGGATGATCGACTGTGGCCATGGGGTGCGCCCGTCAGCCTTTCTGGCGGGCTCATGCTGCTACATCTACGTCATCGGTTTCCTGTCTGTTCTCCTTCTAGCCACGCCCAGCTTGGTTTTTGGCCATGCCTGTGAGTTTCTCGTGGCTCGGCTGGAACTTAGTGAAGGAGTGGTCAGCCTGGAGATCACGGCTGACTACGGGGCCAATCCGCTGATTGCAGACGAAGCCGCGGCGAGAGAAGCCGTGAAGAACATTCTGCAAGTGCGCAGCGGAGGACAAACGCGGTCTTTGGAAGACTTGGCCCCGCTTCGGCTCGAAAGGACGGATCAGTGGGACCCTGCTGCACCCACGGCCTTTGCTCCGCCACTGGAGGGCGAACAGCACCTTCTCATTCAAGGCAAGTGGAGCTGGAAGGCGGATGCGGAAAAGATCAGCTTCTGCGTGCCCAATGGAAATCTGCATGACGTGCTGCTCTGGACGGTTCATCAACCCCTGCGAGGCACAGAAACGAAGTGGTTGATGCTGATCGAAGGGGAAGAAACGCCGCCGCTCCGAGTCATCAAGGCTCAGCCTTCACGGAGTCTTGTCTGGACCGCGCTCGGCTCTCTTCCACTGACCGCACTTCTCATCCTTGGCTGGCGGTGGCGCATTCAGAAACGAATCTGTTGAAGATAAAACTCTCACACGCATTCGACTCACGTGGGTTGAAATGCGCGGTGGGCTTCCCATACTCCGGCACTCTTTCCTGCCATGCTTTCATTTCTGAAAATTCGCAACCTCGCCTTGGTCGAGGATGTCACCTGGGATCTCGGTGCTGGACTCGTGGGAGTCACCGGGGAAACCGGGGCGGGCAAATCCATCATTGTAGGGGCGCTCAAGCTCATCTTGGGCGAGCGTGCTGACCGGGGTCTGATCCGCAATGGGCAGGATACCTGCACGGTGGAGGCGAGCTTTCACCTGAAAAACACCGCCACTCTGGATGCCGTTCTGGAAGAGGCCGGTTTAGAGGCCTGCCAAGACGGCGAATTGCTGATCAAACGCAGCATCAGCACCGGCGGAGCGAACAAACAATTTGTCAATTGCAGCCCTGTCACCATTCAGGTGCTCAAAAACCTGGGAGAGCATCTGGTGGATCTCCATGGGCCGCACGATCATCAATCGCTGAACTCGCGGGATCGTCAGTTGGACATGCTCGACAAGTATGCGGGTCTTGAGGAGCTTTCTGAGCGTTATCAGGGCCTCTGGCAGCAGTGGCGGGCGGCTGTGACCGAGTTGGATGAGCTGGAGAACAGTGAGCGCAGCAGCAGTCAGCAGGTGGACATGCTGCGTTTCCAAGTCCAGGAAATCGCAGCAGCCAGTCTGAAACCCGGAGAAGAAGAGGAGATCGAAGCGCGCCATCGCATCGCTGCCAATGGTGCCCGCCTTACTGAGCTTTGCGCGGCCATCACCAGCCGGCTGAGCGATGGTGAAGGCGGTGTGTTGGATGCCCTGCGTGAGATCGGTCGCAGCATTCATGAGCTGGAGAAGATCGACCCTGCGAGTGCGAAGTTGTTTGAAGGCTTCAACTCCGCGCAGATCGAGCTGACCGAGCTGGAAAGCAGCGTCCAAGACTACGCGGATGAGCTGGACACAGATTCAGCGGAACTGGCGGAGCTGGATCAGCGTATTCACACCCTTCAGACGCTGAAGCGCAAGTATGGCCCGACCGTGGCTGCGATCCTGGAATTTCACGAAGAGGCCGAGCGCAAGCTGGCCAAGATCGAAAATCGTGGCGGTGAACTGGAGCGTCTGCAAAAGCTGGTGCGTGAGCGTTTGGCCGAGACGGAAAAAGTCGGCAAACAGCTCTCGAAAAAACGGGCCGATGCCGCGCCCAAATTGGCCAAAGAGGTGGCTGCACACTTGGCTGACCTGGGTTTCAAACGCAGCGTCTTTGAGGTGCAACTGGCGTCGCTGCCTGAGCCCGAGCGGCATGGGTTGGAAGAAGTGGACTTCCAATTTGCCCCAAATCCAGGTGAACCGCTGAAGCCTCTGCGGCTGACGGCCAGCAGTGGTGAGATGTCGCGTGTGTTACTCGCGGTGAAAAGCGCACTGGCCAAACAAGACGCGGTGCCACTGCTCGTCTTCGATGAAATCGACGCAAACGTGGGGGGCAACATTGCGGAAGCGGTGGGCCGGAAGATGGCTTCCCTGGGCAGCACCCATCAGGTGATCGCCATCACCCATTTCCCGCAGGTGGCCTCGCTGGCGCAGAGTCACTTTGTCGTGACCAAAGAGATCTCTGGGGACCGCACCAAGTCGAACATTCGCGAGGTGGCAGGGGAGGAACGTGTCGAGGAACTGGCGCGAATGCTCGGCGGCAAGATCGAATCTGCCCGCGAACACGCGCGCAGTTTGCTCACGCAGTAGCTTTTCACCGGCTGATCACTCGCACATCTTCGATCGTCTCGATCGGCCTTGCGGTCTCGGGCGGCGGTTCTTTGAAAAGGGGCGCGAGCATGGAACCCAGCACGTAGAGGAGGCCCGCTCCAATCCCACCGCCGATGGCAATCATGCGGCGCTGGCCGACGTTTTCAGGCGAAATGACCACGTAAAAACGGGCACAAAGCAGCAGCCAGAGTGTGCAGAGCAGGAGGATGGCAGCGGTGATCATACCCTCAATAAACCAGACCTGTGGGCAGGTGACCAGCCTGAACTCGGGAGATCGTTGCATGTTTCGGTCATCATTCCTTTGCGTCTGGGCGGCTTTGCGTGAAATCCTGTGTCCGAATGTCCCAACCCACCCTTACCCTCGGCACGCGCGGCAGTGAACTGGCGCTTACCCAGACTCGCATGGTCACGGAGGCGCTGAACGCTGCGCACCCTGGCTTGACGGTCGAACGCCAAATCATCCAGACCAGCGGTGACAAACGCCAGGACCTGCGCTTCTCCGAATTCAGTGATGTGGCCCAGGTGGACAAAGGCATCTTCATCAAGGAACTGGAGATCGCCCTGGAGCGTGGGGAGATCGATGCTGCCGTGCACAGTCTGAAGGATGTGCCCTCGGATTTGGCCCCAGGTTTTGTCATTGCAGCCGTGCTGGAGCGTGCAGCCATCGAGGATGTGCTGATCACGCGCGATGAATGTACTTTGGAAACTCTGCCCCAGGGAGCCCGTGTCGGCACCAGCAGCGTCCGCCGGGCGGCCCAGTTGAAGTGGCTGCGTCCAGATGTCCAGATCGTGGAGATTCGCGGCAATGTGCCGACGCGAGTGAAAAAAGTCCTGGGAGAGCAGGCTTTGGACGCGGTCCTGCTTGCTGCAGCAGGCCTGATTCGTCTGGGTTTGATGAAGGAGGGCCGCATCCAGATGGAGGGCGTCTCCCTTCATGCCTTGACGCTCGATCCCGTGGCATTTTTACCGGCGGCAGGGCAGGGGGCCATCGCGATTGAGTGTCGTGCGGGGGATGAGGCCAGCATCCAGGCCGTACGTGCGCTGAATCATGCGGAAACCGAGGCGCGAGTGACGGCCGAGCGCGAATTCCTGCGTTTGCTTGGTGCAGGTTGTCAGACTCCCGTGGGAGCCCATTCTTGGATCCAAGACGGCGAGTTGACGATGGCGGTGCGCGTCTTTAACGAAGCGGATCTTTCGGCGACACCGGTGGAAAAACAAACCAGCCGCCCGGCAGTGGAAGCCAAGCGGCTGGCAGCAGATCTGGCACAGGGTTTTATCGGATGACCGGACGCAGCACCATGTTGCGGAAGTCCACATTCGTGTGGTCGCCCTGAAGGAAGATCGGACCGGGTTTGAATTCATCGCTGGTCAGCGCACCACCGGTGCAGCCCAGCACGGGCTGATTGTCGATGATTGTCTTCCCGTTGAGGATCACGGTCAGGTGGCGATCCACGAGCGTGATGTCCATCGTCTGCCATTCACCGATGGGCTTTTCCGCATTCACGGATGGGGTGATGCGGCTGTAGAGGGCGCCCATGTGGTGGGAGTCCAATGGTTTGCCAAAGCTCTCCATCACCTGCACTTCATAAATGCCACGCAGGTAGATGCCGCTGTTGCTGGCCTCTTGAGTGCGGACTTCGAGCTTCAGATTGAAGTCCTCGAACTCGGCATCCGTGCGCAGATTGCCGAAGTGCTTGCCCTTCACCACCCGATTGACCAGCGCGCCGTTTTCGACACTCCAGCCATTGTCATCTTGAGGTCTGATCAGGCGCCAGCCAGTGAGATCCTTGCCATTAAAAAGCTGGATGGGCTCACCAAACTTCACGGCTGTCAGGTCAGGGCGTGCTGGGATGGCAGGGATGCGTTTGCCGGTGAATTCGCCCTGGCCAAAGGGTTTGCCTTCAGCCTTGGCCTTGACCGTGGTGCCGGTCAAAGCATCGCCAGAAACTTTGATCGTGAGGGTTTCGGTCACTTTTTCACTGATCTCTTTGCCCGCGCTGTCTTTCTTTTTGGCGTTCGAGAGGCGTGTGACGATGAGGTTGTCACCTTCGACACGGGCTCCTGCGGTCGGCACCACACTGCCACCGCCCCAGAGCACGCTGGCGGAGAGAGCGCCGTCTTTTTCCTCGACTCCCAGCCAACCCGCGCCGCCGTTTTGCAGCACCAGTGCCCAGCGTCCGATGAATGGATGATCAGCGGCGTGAAGCAGGCCGGAGAAACTGAAAGCCGCAAGGGCGAGGAGATGTCGTGTGTTCATGGTGAGTCGGATAGAGCGCATGATCCAATCAGGCCCTTTCATCCGATGCAAGACTGAGTCTGGAAATCTCCGATCTTTAGCAAACTTGTCACAGCCGAGCTGATTTTGGGCTAAATCTCAGTGGAGCGCCGAGAAGAAGCAGTTCCGGGAAACTTTTCCAGAATCTATGCCACACACTTTTGAAGCCAAAGCCATCGTTCCAGGGCGTGAGTTTAATCTTTCTGAAAACGAAGACGCAGGGATCCAGCAGGCCAGTAAAACCTATTCGGTGAAGGCTGAGGATGGGCACGTGTTGGGCTCGGGGGGCGAGCTGAAAGCCTTTGGGAAACTCAGTTTCAATCCACGCACGGCTTCGATCACGGAGAGTATTTTCATCGCCAATACCTCGGGAGTTTTGTTTGAAAATCGAGATATGGACTCGAATTACGAGATTGGCGGGAGTCGCAATCTGCTGCTGCGTGCGGTCGCTTCGAGTCAGTTGGATCAGTTCCTGGAAATCAATGTGCTGGCGGAAGAGAAGTTCGGCCGACAGGAGGATGGCAGCCTCGTGGGTATCAGCGTGCAGGTGGATGGAGCCGGTGTCGGCAGCAAGATGACGGTGGAGATCGATGGTGCCACGCATGAAGGGCACCGCTTTCTGAGCCTCACGCCAGAGGATGCGACTTTCGAGATGTCGGAAGAGTTGAAAATGGACGATCGGATTTCGGATCACCTAAAGGGGTATGCTCATCCTTCCATTCAGAAAGGGCTCTCAGACCTGGAGGTGGTGGACTACATCTCTGGGCAGATCGATCGCCACCTGGGGAACGTGTTCATCAATCCCGAAAATGGTCAGGTCAAAGGCATCGACAATGATCTCGCTTTTCCTGCGCGTTCACGCGATGAAATTTTGAAATCAGACGCCCAGTTAAATTCCAAAATGGTGGGGTCTTTGCCCAAGATGATCTCGAACGAAACGGCCGAAAAGATCATGAAAGTCAGCCCCGAAGCCTTGGGCAAGCATCTGGCATCGCTGCAGCGCCCAGATGGCAAAGGTGGGCTAAAGCCGCAGGAAATCCAGGGAGCCGTGATTCGGTTTCAAGAACTTCAAGCCGCCATCAAAAACCCGCGAAATGCAGGCATTGAGCTGGTGAACTTTGATGAAAAAACCTTCCGCAAAGCCATTGAGCAGCAGCAGAAAAGCTTCAAAAACTACCTGGATCAAGCAGTCCGCACCCGTGGAGCCATTCCTGGGCGCACGCTGGAGACCGCAAGCCTGACGGACTTCACCGACGCCCCTAGAAGCTCCTACCTGGGATCGATTGTCCTGGAGGAGACCAAGAAAAAGTTGTCGATCAAGCAAGATCCGGAGCTCAACGGCTATCGCCCCGCCAATACTGCCAGGGCGGCCCAGCGTGATCCCGTCTATGCGGAATATGCCGCGAAAATGCAGGTGGCCCAGCGCATGCTCAAAGGCAATCCAGGTGCCATCGAAAACCCAGTCCTTCGCGATGAAGCCAAAGTTCTGAAAGATCAAAAGGCCCAACTCGAGATCAAGTTGGCTGAATACGACAAGCGTCTCGACGAACTGGACCATCACTCGGCAGGAGCGATGTTGAAGTCACTTCGCTATGGGGGCCCCTCAGGAGCCCACGATGCCTTTGCTGACAAAAAAATCGCCGTGCAGCAGCAGCTCTCCGAAATCGAAAGACGACTCGATCAAATCGCTGTGGAAGCCATCACGGATGACTTCAAAGCCGGGCTTTTCGAGCATTCAGCCAATGCGGTGGCTCAGCGTCAGGAGGGAGCGCCCGTGATGGGTGTCGATGCCCCTGCGATTCAGCAAGCGGCAGCAGTGCCCGTGGCCATGGGAGCGCCTGCCCCTGTGCAGCAGGCAGCGGCTGTTCAGCAGCCTCAGCCAGCCATTCCTGCGCCTGGAGTCGTGGATCAACCTCACCTGGAGCATCATGAAAGCGTTCGTGACCTTCTGCGGGCGAATGGGATTGTGAGAAACAGTCATTTCGTTCGGGAGGATCAAGCCCTCAAAGCTGCCGAACCTGCGCCAGGCAAAGCCAATTTGAGCAAAGCCCCCAAAAAGCTCAGTGTTGGAGAGGCCGCTCACCTCGATAAACACCATGCCCCAGCCGCAGGCGAACATCACCTGCATCATTGATCCGAGGATCTTGAGGCTGACGCGTGCGATTTGAAGCGCCCATCGACCTCTGAATGCAGTCCTTGAGCTGTTTTCTCTCTGGACGTAACGGTGCTGGGTGGCATTCTTGCCCGCTTTATGGTTCTGCCCATCGTCCGCTATCCTGATCCTGTCCTTCGCGCCAAATGCCGTCCGGTCACTGAAGTCACGCCAGAGTTGCGTGAGTTTTCCACGGACATGATCGAAACCATGCGCGCAGCCAATGGCGTTGGTTTAGCGGCTCCTCAGGTGGCGCGCGACATCCAGTTGGCGGTGATTGATGTGTCGCACAATCCAGAGTGCATCACCTATCTGCGGATCAACGGCGAGAAGGTGAACATGGTGGAACACATGCCGGTGATCTTTCTGAATCCACGTCTGGATTTGGGGAAGGACAAGGATGTGGATGAGGAGGGCTGCCTGAGTTTTCCTCGTCTTCGCGGAGACATTCGCCGATCGGAAGAAGTGAAGGTGACTTTTGAAACTCTGGAGGGTGAAACCCAGGTTTGGGAGACCGATGGACTGTTGGCCCGGGCCTTTCAGCATGAGATCGATCACCTCAACGGCGTTCTTTTCATCGACCGCCTCTCGGCGGCTGCGAAAGTGGGGCTGAAGCGCAAGCTGACCCGGCTGATGCAGGAGTGGGATGAGGATTGAAAAAACGCACTGCTGGCGCAATTGAGGTTTGTGTGTATGCTCGGGGTTCGCCTCTGATGCCTCAACGTCCTCCATTGCCCGCCGTCGGTGCCACGACTTGGCGGCTGACTGATCTTCCCGTCGCTTTGCCGGAAGCGCAGGCGTTTTCGTTGCGGCAGTCGCTGTTATTGGCGACCTCGGCGGGTTTTTTGGCGGGTTACTACGTGCTGCCAAATCAGTGGTTTCAGTTGGCCTGGGCGATGGTTCTCTCTGTCATTTGGTTCATGGTTGGCGGGTTGCAGGACTTCACCGAAGGGCTGCGGCGTGATCGCTGGCTGATCGGGATGGCCGGACTGGTGGCACTGCTAATGCTACGCTCTTCCGTCTATTATTCGCCAGGCACGACGGTGAAGGATCTCTGGATCGGCTGGGGAAACAGCGCCCTGCTGATGGGCTATGCCTTGATGCTCTGGCAGGCTGCGCGTCTGCCGCGGGCGCTCACGGCGATCGGTAAGCCTCTTGTGGCGGTGGCGGCAGCGGCGGCAGTGGGGAGCGTGATCATGTTTTATGGCATGGACTCGGAGACCATCTTTGGCTCGCGTTTGCAAAATTGGTTTGTCTATGGCGGCTGGAACTCGGCTTGTACGGGTTTGACGTTTGGTTTCGCGGCGACTTGGGCCGCTTGGGGTTGGAATGCAGCCTCGGAGAAGCGTGACCGCAGGCGTTGGCTGTGCGCTCTGATTCCTTTGACGCTGGCCTGTTTGTTCACTCTCAGCCGTGGTGTTTTACTGGCCTTGGTGGCAGGGCATGTGGTGCTGTTGCTGGTGCGTGGCTGGCGCAGATCTTGGCAGCCCCTGGTGCTGCTTTTCAGCACGATTTTGCTTTTCCAATTGGCGGGCCCTCTCCTCTCTGGGCTGGCGGTTAAAGACGCTTCTGCGCGGTTAGGCATCACGGATCAGGCCGAGGCGGCGCGCATGGTTCAGGGCTCGGTTGTTTCCTCCAATCCTCTGCGGGATGCAGTGAGCCGAGCTGACAACGGTCGCTTTGGCATCTATTCCGCAGCACTGGGCAGCATGACGACGTGGCAGGATTGGGTGCTTGGCAAAGGTTTGTGGGCTGACGATGATTGCTGGTCCTGCTCGCTGCACTGGTATCCCGAGCATTTGCATGGCGTCTTGGTGGATGCTTGGGTCCATGGAGGCCTACCAGGGGCCCTAGCGCTTTTAGGACTGATCGTCTGGGGCTGGAGGCGGGCCATTGAACTTGCACGTCAGGGCGAGGATCTGTGGATCATGCTGGCGGGTTTTGGCTGCGCAGGCTTGATGTTTGATGGCGACAGCGCTTTTGCCCTGCTGACCATGCCCCGTTATGAGCCGTTGCTGCTTTGGGCACCCTTGATCATGGCCTCCGCGCGGTTCACGCAGGCAGCGGAGCGGGCTTGAGCCGCTGAAGGGTGAGCCAAGCGATCCAGGCCCCTAACAGACCACCTGCGATGTCGGCCAGCCAATCCCAGGGATCATTGCCACTGCGTCCTGGCGTGAAGGTTTGATGAAACTCATCCGAGGCACCCACGATGGCGGTGAACAGAAATCCACTCAGCAAGAGGCCTTTGAGCGAGCCCAGGATCTTTTTGTTTCCATCCAGAGCCAGGATAAAGGCGAAAGCACCTCCGCTGTAATACACACAGTGCAGAATCTTGTCTTTGAATGGCAGTTCAGGGCCGCTGGGCAGAGAACTTTCTCCAGACAGGAAAAACAACACCGAGCGCCAGATCAACACCAGCACCCACCAAAGCCAGGGGCGTGCGACCCACTGAGAAAGAAAGTGTTTCACCCCCCCACTCATTCACGCATCTCCTGCTCCATGCGCTCACTGAGCCACTGTTTGATCATGCTCTGATAGTTCAGGTAACGACGCCGGGCGATGCGCTTGATCCGGCTGAGCATCCGGGGATCAAAGCGCAGCGTGATCGTCGTGGACTCACGCACATCCGAGCGATGAATAGACAACTGCATGAGGCGCGGGTCCAGCTGGTGACCCGCCCAGTAGAGTCCCTCGGCCTCTTCGGTTTCGAAGGCGGGGACATCTTTCCATGCGCGGACGCCTGGCAATTCATCGCCCGTGGGTCGGGGCATCTGCGCCGTGTCGCCCCTGGGGCGGGGCATCTGCCCGGTGTCACCTTTGCGTCGTGGTTCCATAATGATTAAAGGTCCTCAGCCTTTTTACGCTCAAAAAAGTCGAATTCTGTGGGAGTCATGTCACGAGCGAAGATAATTCGGTAGCGCTTCCCATCGGTCCAAAAGACACTGAACACCGCACGACCTGCCAAGGACTTGCCCAGGTTGTAATAACGCGCCGTGGAGCCTTCGCTGTTGTCATCCGGCAGCAGCTTCAGGGAAAAAGGGTCCTCAAACGACTCCTCAATGTCTTTGGGAGTGAGTTTGGTGAGATCAAAAGCAACGCCGAGCCAGTCAAAGTCCATGAGTGTAGTTAATTGAGCATCAACGTGATCAGACCTCGTGTCTTCTCTATTTCCGATATTGAATTAATTCGATCTCGTAACCTTCTGGCGCGTCAATGAAGGCAAACGTGCCGCTTGAGCTTTCAGTAGGCCCATCGGAGAGAGGATAACCCTTTTCCGCAGCATGGGCTGCGAAGGTCGTCAGATCTTCCACTTCAAAGGCCAGATGGGTGAGATCACTGCAAAAAGAAACAGGGCCACTGGCCGGGAAACTGCAAATCTCGATCAACTCTTCGCTGCCAGGTGTTTGGAGAAAAACCAATTCTGAACCGCGAGGGGACTTGTGGCGCCTGATCTCCGTAAGACCGAGAACCTCTTTGTAAAACGAGATCGTTTTTTCCAGATCATTCACGCGGTAGCGGGTGTGGAGCAGTTTTTTGACCATGGTCTGCTATGCCACATGGGGGGGCGGCTGGCAAATCATGGCTGAAAAGTCCATCTCCCGCCCCCTGGGAATTCCGTTTGCCAATTCTGGGAAAGCACATCACACTCCGCGCTCTTTTCCGCCAGCCCCACATGGACTGGCGCATTTCAAAAGCGACCCACCGCCAACCTCACGAGCCATGCCTGCGAAAAAGAAACCAGCGCCCAAAGCTCCAGCCAAAACTGCGAAGAAAGCTGCTGCTCAACCTGCCTCCAAGACGCCGGTTAAAACAGCCAAGCCAGCTCCGAAGCCACAGGCTAAGACTCCAGCCAAGCCTGTGAAGAAGGCGGCCCAACCTGCGCCGAAAAAATCCCCCCCTGTGAAGAAAGCCCCTGCCAAAACCGCCAGTAAGCCCGTCCCGAAAAAAGCCGCTGCCAAGCCTGCTCCTGCTAAAAAAGAGGCTCCAGCGAAACCCGCCCCTGCCAAAAAGGCAGCCCCTGCGGCTCCTGCTAAAAAGGCTCCTGTCAAAGCCGCGGCCCCTGCCAAGAAAGCCGCTGAAAAGGCTGCCCCTGCCGTCAAAGAAGTGGTGAAAGCGGCGGCCCCGGCACCCGCCCCGAAAGCGGCGGCCCCGGCTCCCAAAGCTCCTGCAAAAGCCCCCGCCCCGGCAAAGGCCCCCGCACCAGCGGTATCGAAATCCAAGCCCGCTCCTGCAGTGAAGATCACCAACGTGCGCCGCATGGGCCGTTTGGAAGATGAAGGCATCACCATGGAAGGTGGCCAGAAGAAACCCGTTCTCCCTGCTGCCTTCCTGAAGATGCAACGCAAGCGCCTTGTCGAGCTGCGTGACGCTTATCTGAGCTCTGCTGAAGGCGTTGCTTCAGAAAGCTTGCGCAATAGTGATGGCAATGAATCTGCCTTCGGCATGCACCAAGCGGACGCTGGCAGCGATGCCTACGACCGTGACTTCGCCCTTAGCCTCCTGGCCAAGGAACAAGACGCCATTTATGAAATCAACGAAGCCCTCAAACGCGTTGACACAGGTGCTTACGGCATCTGCGAAATGTCCGGCGACCTGATCCCTGAAGAGCGTCTGGAAGCCCTGCCATTCACCCGTTTTACCGTCAGCTGCCAAGAGCGCATCGAGCGTGAACAGCGCGGTGGCCGCTGGAACCGTCCTGTTCGTTCTCTGTTCGGCCTGGATGAAGCCGCCGAAGACGGTGACGACGATCGCGACGAAGACGAAACGACGACCACGACAGGCAACAGCAATGAGTCGCTTGACTTCAGTAAAGAGTAATCTAGACTCACTGCCCTTTTTATGGCTCGCGAAATCATCATCCTCGAATGCACGGAAGCAAAGGCGGAAGGAAAACCGACCTCCCGCTACGTCACCACCCGCAACAAGAAGAGCGTCCGCACACCAGGCCGTCTTGAGAAAGTGAAGTTCAATCACTTCCTCAAGCGTCGCACCCTGCACCGCGAGATTCGCTAATCTTCAGCTCTTACTGTCATGCAACCTAAGACCACAGAACGTCTCATCTCCCTCCGCAAGAATAACCGCCGGATGCCCCGCCGCCGCGTGGACATCCCTGTGGAGAAGCTGATCTACACGAACCCTGAGATGCTTTCCCGTTTCCTCACCGAGACTGGTAAGCTGATCCCTCGCCGCGTCACCGGCCTGCCTGCTTGGCTGCACCGCCAGGTGACCCGTGAAGTGAAGCGCGCCCGCGCGATCAATTTGCTCCCCTGATCCTTGGCTTCGTGAGCCGCGATTGAATGTTTCCCACTGTTGCCCGCGCGACAGTGGGAAATTTTGTTTCCACCGACGATTTTTTACCGGATGCCTACTCTCAAAGACACTCAGAACGAACGTGACGACCGCCGCCTGCCGATTGATCGGGTCGGAGTAAAAAATGTGCGTTTTCCGCTGCGCATTCGTGACCGTGATCAGGCTCAGCAGCACACGGTCGCGGTGGTGACCATGGCGGTGGATCTGCCCCATCAATACAAAGGCACTCACATGAGCCGTTTTGTTGAAGTGTTGCACGCTCATGGGCGTGAACTCACGGTCGCCAGCATTGCGGCCATGCCTCGTGAGCTATTGTCTCGTTTGAATGCCCGCAAAGCTCATGTCGAAATGCGATTTCCGTATTTCCGGGCCAAACGCGCGCCGATCACCAAGTCGGAAGGATTGCTCGACTATGGCGTGATTTTTGAAGTGAACGCCGAAGGGGAAGACATCGACTACGTGGTGACGGTGGAAGTTCCTGTGACCACGCTCTGCCCTTGCTCAAAAGCAATCAGTGAACGCGGAGCGCACAATCAGCGTGGATTGGTCACCTTCTCCGTGCGATTTCGTCAGCCGATTTGGATTGAGGATCTCATCGAACTCGTGGAGTCGAGTGCGAGCAGCGAGCTCTACAGCGTGCTTAAGCGTCCTGATGAAAAGTATGTGACTGAGGCCGCTTATGACAATCCGGTGTTTGTCGAAGACCTCGTCCGCTCCGTGGCTCAGAAGGCGAAGAATCACAAGAAGATCAAATGGTTCCGGGTCGAAGCCGAGAACTATGAGTCCATCCATAATCACAATGCTTGGGCTGTGATTGAGAGTGGGAGTAAAACGTCTGAGTCAGGCGAGGATTGAGGATTCAGTAACCGACGCGAAAAGTGACGCCACCCACACGTCCGCGAACGCTGCCAGACCAGGCACGTCGTGGCGGGCAGACGCTCCAGCCGGGGGTGTGATAGCCATACCCATAGCTGTTGTAGGGGTAGCTATTGAAGCCGTATGGATAAAAGGGCTGATCGTTGATGAAGGTCCGGTGGCGGTAGTCGCGACTGTCATGCACGCTGCCCAGCACGGGTAGAACGGGATAAAGCGTGCCTGCTTGAGTCGGTTGTTGAGCTGCCATTTGCTGTGCGGCGCGTGCTTGAGCCTCGATTCCCAGCTGCTGCACGAGCGCCCTCTGACGTGCTTCTTCCAGCGCTCGGCCGAGCTCTTCTTGGCGCTCTTTGCGGGCTTGAGCTTCGCGTTGGCGTCGCTCGACCAGCTCACGTTCGTAGGCAACCGCTTTGGCGGGATCATATCCCAGCTTGGTGCGCCAGTGTTCCGGGAGATCGGTGAAAAGGATCTTCGCGGCCCCATTGGAATGAGTCAAAGACACGCCGTCAGGGTGAACGCGCACGATTTCACAGCGGCGATAGGTTTTCCCAGTGAGCGTGGATATGTCACCCACAGGTGCAGCCACGAGGGCAGAGAAGCTGAAGAGTCCCAGGAGCAGAAGAACGGAGGTTTTCATGGCTCAGAAACCGATGTTGATCGGTGGGGAAGATTGCACCCCGTTTTAGGACGGCGTCAATGCCCAGATCATTCACTTGTAACCCGTGATGATCGCGCAGGCAGTGTCCTTGAGTTTGCCTTTTTCGTCTTCACGCAGGGTCACGATATAAACGCCCGTCTTCTTGGGTTTGAAGAATAGCAGGAAACCCCACCCTTCGAGAACGGGCTGGATTTCACCCACGGGTTTGCCTTCAAAGTCGAGCACAGCGCCAGTGATGAACACACCGGACTTTCTCGGCACTGCCACGCCGATGCAGTATTCGTTGCCCTTGAAGAGCTGCATGCGCACGGCTTTTCCGATGTCCTTGACCAGCGGGCCTGTCCAGGCCTCTGCGCGGAACATGTAACCCGCATCTTCCTGATCTTTGGCCAGGGCGAGGGCGGCTGCTTCGGCGTCCTCTTCTTCGGTGGCTCGAGTCTCCTGTGGAAATGCCAGCACAGTGAGGCCGACAACCAGGAGATTTTTCAAAAAGGATGGGAGAGGGGGAAAAGTCATGACAAACGATGCGCAAAAGACGCAAGTCGCTGAACATAGGCATTGCATCCCGAAAAAGCCAAGACTCTGTTACAGGAGATTGACCCGGCACTTGGGCAGTTGGATGCAATTTTCTTTTCTTTAATCTCATGGCCACGCTCGTTTTCCACTTGGATGATGGTTCTTCCCTCACGCACCAGCTTGAGGAGGGCACGACGACTCTCGGACGGCATCCCGACAGTGTGGTTGTTTTGGAGTTTCCATCGGTGTCTGCCCACCACGCCATCATTGAGATGACGGACGCGGGTGTCTATGTCAGCGATCAAAAGTCCAGCAATGGTACCCGCGTGAATGGGGTGGAGATCGAAGAGGCGCAGCTCCAGGAAGGTGATCGTGTTTCTTTTGGGGATGTGCAGGCGGTGTATTACTCCGATGAGGCCCCTGCCGTGATCGAGGTGCCTGCGCCCGTGGTGATGGCCGCTGAGCCACCGCCGCCGCCGCTGCAGTCCAATCACCGTCCGCCACCGGTCAAACGCAATCCGAAAGTCCGGCGTGTTGGCGGTTATCCTGATGATTCGGGTAGTGGATGCATGACCGCCATTCTGGTGGTGGGTCTTTTCATCGCCGCACTCGCGGCTGGTTTGGCCATGCGTCACTACAAAGAAACCGAAGGCGGTAACTTCTTTGTCGATCTGCTCGATAAGCTGGGTGGCAACATCCCGAAGATCAAGATCGAGAAAACGGTCGAGCCGGAGTGATCCGGTTTGGAAGCTTCACGGGTCGAGCTACGTTCACGGCTTTGCCATGAATCGTCGTGCTTTTGTTTCCACCACAGTCGCCAGCAGCCTCGCTCTCTCATCCCGCGCGGCTTCGCCTAAAATGAGGGTGGCCGTGATCGGTCACACGGGCCGTGGGAACTTTGGTCATGGTCTCGACACGATGTGGCTGGATCTGCCTGAGGTGGAGATTGTCGCGGTGGCAGATGCGGATGAAAAAGGTCTCGCTGGTGCTTTAAAAAAACTCAAAGTCGATCGTGGCTTTGCGGACTATCGGAAGATGCTCACGGAGATGAAGCCTGACTTGGTCGCGATCGGGCCACGTCACATCGATCAGCATCGCGACATGACGCTGGCAGCCATTGAGGCAGGTGCGCGTGGCATTTACATGGAAAAGCCGTTCTGCCGCAGTTTGGCAGAGGCGGATGAAATCGTCGCCGCCTGTGATCAGCGTGGGACGAAGCTGGCACTCGCGCATCGCAATCGTTATCATCCGGTGCTGCCAAGATTGGTGCAGTTGATCAAAGACGGTGCCATTGGACAACCCTTGGAATACCGGGCTCGCGGCAAGGAAGACGCACGGGGTGGCTCTCTGGATCTGTGGGTGCTCGGCTCGCATCTTTTCAATCTGATTCACTTTTTCGCAGGTGATCCGCTCAGTTGTTCAGCGGCGGTTTTACAAAAGGGGCATCCCGTGACGAAAGCGGATGTGGTGGAAGGTTCCGAAGGCATCGGCCCCTTGGCAGGCAATGAAGTGCATGCACGATTTGAGATGCAGAACTCCCTGCCTGCGTTCTTTGATTCCGTTCAGAATGCGGGCGTCAAGTCCGCTGGCTTTGGCGTCCAGATCATCGGAACAACGGGCATCATTGATCTGCGCATCGATGCGGAGCCTCTGGCGCACATCCTCCAGGGCAGTCCTTTTGGACCCGATTCAAAACCGCGTGTTTGGACTCCGATCAGCTCAGCAGGAATCGGCAAGCCGGAACCGATGAAAGACATCCGCAAGGCCATCGGTGGGCATCTCGAACCTGCCCGCGACCTGATCGCCGCCATCCAAGAGAACCGAGATCCTCTTTGCAGCGCGAAAGAGGGACGAGTGACTCTGGAAATGATTTCCGGGATCTTCGAGTCCCACCGCTTGGGCGGGAGTCGTGTGGCACTGCCTCTGAAGGATCGCACGAATCCGCAGAGCCGACTATGATCTGATCTGCGCCAGCTTTAGAGCAGCTTCTTGCGCTTGAAGAACCAGATGGGCAGAAGAGCGGAAATGAACAGAGCGCAGATGACTGCCGGATAGGCCCAGGGCAGTTTCAATTCGGGCATGTGCTCGAAGTTCATGCCGTAGAGACTGGCGATCAGCGTCGGCGGCATAAAAAGCACGCTGGCGATGGTGAAGATCTTGATGATCTGATTCTGCTGGATGTTGATCAGGCCCAGGGTGGATTCCAGGAGGAAGGTCATTTCCTGCTGCTGCTGATTGGTGTAGTCATCCAGCGATTTTACGTCGCGCATCACGCTGCGGAACTGAGCGGCCAGATCACCGCGCATCCAGGTGGCGGCGTTGTTTAAAAAGAACTGCAGCATGCGGTTCACACTGACCAGGCTCTCACGCAGATTGGCGACTAAGGCACTGCGGCGACCCAGGGTGCGCACGACATCGCCCAGGTCTTTTTCCACGGCGGCGCTGCCTTTCTGAGGGTCCACGCGGAAGACTTCTCGACCGATTTTTTTCAAATCGGACTCCACCGTTTGCAGGGCATCGGCGATGCGGGCCACGATGAGTTCACACAGAGTCAGGAAAACAGCATCGCTGCTCATCGGGCAGGAGCACTGGCGTTTCACCTGCTCCACCAGCACTCGAAACGCCATCGGATCCGCGTAGCGCACGGTGGTGAGGCAATCGGACGCGAGCACGAAGGTGATCGCCGTCGTATCAGGGTCGGGCGTATCCAGGCCCACGGGAATCCACGCCGTCATGTAAAGCGTGCCTTTCTCCATGTAGAGTCGGCTGGACTCCTCAATCTCCTGCATTTCTTCACGCGTTGGCAATTGATGCTCCAACCAGCTCTCGGCTTCGAGTTCCTCAGCTCTCGAGGGGTTGAGAAGATCAAGATAGACAAGATTGTCCGGGAACGGACGCACCTTGTCGTCGTTCCAGTCCATGAGCTGACCTTGTTGTGTGATGAGTCGGACCATGTGTGGGGGCAGCTACTTTAGCCGTGCAGGCCATCTGTGCCACGAAAAAGGCACCCCGTCTTGTCTTCTTCTGCACTCTTGGTAGGCTCTGGCATCGCATGTCTGCTCATCCTTGGTTCCACGTCGAAAACGAGTCTGAAATCGCCTCACCGGCACTGCTTCTTTATCGGGAGCGGATTGAGCACAATCTCCAAGCGATGCTGCGGATCGCTGGCGGTCCTGAGCGTCTGCGGCCTCATGTGAAAACCCACAAACTGCAGCCTCTGGTTGAGCGCCAGATCGCTCTCGGCATCACACGATTCAAGACCTCCACCATCGCCGAAACCGAGATGTGTGCGGCCGCAGGGGCACCCGATGTCCTCTTGGCCATGCCCTGCGTGGGACCCAATGGACAACGATTGGCTGAATTGGCGCGGATGTTTCCGCAAACTCGGTTCTCAACCCTTGCCGATTGCGAGGAAACGCTGCGGGTTCTGGCTTCGGCCGCTCAGCAGGCGGAGGTGGATCTCGGGGTCTTCCTGGAAATCGACTGTGGCATGGGCCGCACCGGCATCGTGCCTGGGGAAACCGCAGGTTTCCTCGTTTCTGCCATTCGCGACACCCCACGCCTGCTGTTTCGCGGTTTGCATGCCTACGATGGGCACATCCACGACGCGGATTTGCAGACTCGGCAAGAGCGCGCGGCTCAGGCTTATGCGCCCGTGTTTGCCTTTCGGGATCGGCTGAATGGGGAAGGGCACTTGGTGCTGGAAACCGTGATCGGCGGTTCACCCACCTTTGCCATTCATGCGGAAAAGGCAGACTGCATTCTGTCTCCCGGCACCACCGTGCTTTGGGATTTTGGTTATGGGGATAAACATCCCGACCTGCCCTTTTTACCCGCGGCCCTGCTGCTGGCGCGTGTCATCAGCAAACCGGGCCATCATCGGCTCACGCTGGATCTCGGGCACAAGTCCGTGGCCCCTGAGAACCCGCATCCGCGAGTGCGTTTTGAGGAATTGCCCGACGCCACGGTGGTGATGCAGAGTGAGGAACACCTCGTGCTGGAGACTGAGCGCGCTCATGTGTTCGTCGTTGGCCAGGCCCTGCATGGCATCCCTCGTCACGTATGCCCCACCGTGTCCATGCATGGGGAAGCCGTGGTGATCGAGGCCGGCGTAGCGACGACTCGATGGCCGATCACGGCACGAAACCGCTGCATCACCGTCTGATCCGAATCCGGGCCCATTGAGGTCACCCCATGGAGGCATCTCCGTCTCCCCTCGCGATTGCAGCGTTGTTTTGACCATGGAAGATGCAGCAGAGGACCCATGGTCAATCGTGCCCAAGGATGGAAAACAGGGCCTGAATTGACGTTATGAAGGTGAATCATCATGCCTCGTTTCGTTTCATCCCTTCTCACCGCCGTCTTCGCCGCCACCACCGCCCAGGCGGGGAAGCTGGACTATCGCCGGGAACTGCAGCCCATCCTGTCGGAACACTGCTTTCACTGTCATGGTCAGGATGAAAAAACCCGTGAAGGTGGCCTGCGTCTGGATGTGCGTGAAGCCGCGCTGAAAGGTGGCGAATCTGATGGTGCCGCCATCGTTCCAGGCAAACCAGAAGCGAGTGCCCTGCTGGCTCGCATCGCCGCGCATGACGACGATGTCATGCCGCCCACCAAATCGAAAAATCCGGTGAAGGCGGCTGATCTGGAAAAGCTGCGGCAATGGATCACGGAAGGGGCCGAGTATGCGCAGCATTGGGCCTTTGACGCACCGGTGAAAGCAGCGCTGCCCGCTGGAGAACATCCCGTCGATGCCCTGGTCAAAGCTCGTCTGTTGGAAGAAAAGCTGACCTTCTCTCCACCTGCTGAATCGCATGTGCTCGTGCGTCGGCTTTACCTGGATCTCATCGGCCTGCCGCCGTCACCCGCTGAAGTGGACAGCTTTTTACAAGCCTATCAACGGAATGCCGCGCAGGCCGTTTCAGAGGTGATCGAGACCCTGCTCAAATCACCGCACTACGGTGAAAAGTGGGCCCGGCACTGGTTGGATGTGGCGCGTTATTCAGACAGCAATGGCTATGAAAAAGATCTGCCGCGTGAGCAGTGGGCGTGGCGAGATTGGGTGATCGAGGCCTTCAATCAAGACATGCCCTATGATCGATTTGTCACCGAACAGATCGCTGGGGATCTCTTGCCGCAGCGCACGCAGGCACAGCTCGTGGCCACCGGCTTTTTGCGCAATGGACTGGTCAATGAAGAGGGCGCCATCGTGCCCGAGCAGTTCCGCATGGAGGGTCAGTTTGATCGCATGGACTGCGTGGGTAAGGCGGTGCTGGGGTTGTCCCTGCAATGCGCACAGTGTCATTCCCATAAGTTCGACCCCATCTCGCATGATGAATACTTCGGCATCTTCGCGTTTTTAAACAACGTGCATGAGGCCAAGTCCTGGGTTCACACGCCCGAGCAGCAGGCCCAGATCCGCAAGATCCACACCGGCATTCGTGCGGTGATTGAGAGCGTGAAAAAAACCACGCCCGACTGGGTAGCGAAGCTTAGCGCTTGGGAAAAGGAACGTCTCACGAAAGAGGCCTCATGGCAGGTCTTGGACACTGAAGATCAGACCTGGGTCGGTGGGTTGAACCACCCCACGGAGCTTGCGGATAAAAGCGTGCTCGTGCTCGGGCACCCCAGCAGCACCGGTGAGATGTATGTCATCGCCAAGCCGCAGATGCAGGCGCTCACGGGCGTTCGGTTGGAGGCCCTGCTGCATGGCGATCTTCCTTTTGGCGGTCCGGGACGCAGTTATTGGGGCACCTTTGCCATCACGGAAATGAAGGTGGAAAGCCAACTGCCAGGGTCGGAGAAATGGGAAGTTGTGAAGCTCAAAAGTGCCACGGCTGACTTCGCGGAGCCCGAACACGTCCTCGAACCCTTCTTCGATTACAAACGCCGCGCGCAGAAGCCCAATCGCCGGGTTGGTCCTGCCAGCTTTTTAGTCGATGGCAATGGCGACACGGGTTGGCGCGCTGATCGCGGACCTGGACGGCGGAATCAAGAGAGCGCCGTGGTCGTTCAGTTTGATCAACCGTTGACTCTGCCCCAGGGCGCTCAGCTCAAGGTGACGCTCACGCTCAATCATGGCGGCGATAACAGTGGCCAAGACAATGCGCAGCTCGGGCGCATGCGTTTCTCCGTGACACGCTCACCGCAGCCAGTCGCCACGCCCTATGATCATGCCGCCGCCCTGGCTTTGGCAAAGCCCGCGTCTGAGCGCAGAGAGGATGAGCAAGAGCGCCTCTTCATCGCATGGCTGCGCACCACCCCGGCCTTTAAAAAACAGGTGACCGAGATGGAGACCCTCTGGAAGACCTATCCCGAGGCCCCCACCAGTGTCCTGCACCTCACCGCGCGAGACCCCATCGATCCCAGAGTCACGGCGCTCTTGGATCGCGGAGCCTGGGACAAACCCAAACACGAGGTCAAAGCCCACACCCCCGCTGCCCTGCATCCCATGAAAGACGCGCGGCGAGATCGATTGGCCTTTGCGGAGTGGCTGGCGGACAAACGCTCGCCCCTCACGGCCCGTGTCGCTGTGAACCGTGTTTGGCAGGCCCTCTTTGGTCAGGGATTGGTGGAGACGCCCGAGGACTTCGGCACACGCACGCTGCCACCGGTGCATCAGGCCTTGCTCGATTGGCTGGCGGTGGATTTCATGGAGCATGGCTGGAGTCACCGGCATCTCATTCGCACCCTCGTCACCAGTGCCACTTATCAGCAGAGCTCACGCCTGACACCCGCCCTGGCCGAGCGTGATCCGCGCAATGTCCTGCTCGCCCGCGGCCCTCGTTTCCGTGCCGAGGCGGAGGTCGTTCGCGATGTCGCCCTGCGTGTTTCAGGCCTGCTCACGCCGAAAGTGGGCGGCCCCAGCGTCTTCCCGCCCGTGCCGCAGAGCGTCTTGGACTACAACTACTTCAAGCCGGATTATTGGGTCCCGGCCACCGATGAGCAGCGCTATCGCCGTGGGCTGTATGTCTTCCGAAAACGTTCCATGCCAGACCCACTGCTCAGCAGTTTCGATGCGCCGAACAGTGACTTCGCCTGTGCACGTCGGGTGCGCTCAAACACACCGCTCTCCGCACTGGCCAGCCTCAATGAAACGATCTTTGTCGAAGCCGCCCAGGCTCTGGCTCAGCGCATCCTGCGTGAAGGAGGCGCTGAGGACCGAGCTCGCGCTGACTATGCCTATCGACTCTGCACCGCGCGCCCCATCCGACCCGCCGAGGCCGCTCAAATTCAGCAGTTGTTGGATCAAACCCGTGCGCGTTTGAGAAAAGGCGAACTCAAAGCCAACAGCATCGCTTTTTCCGCGCAGACGCAACTCGACGCCCTGCCTGCCGATGCCACCCCCAACGATCTAGCCGCCTGGACGCTGGTCAGTCGGGTGCTGCTGAACTTGGATGAGACCCTGACGAAGAACTAAATCTGCAACCCCCCTTTTGACATGACTTCTTCCTCCTCCCCTCTCGCTTCCTCCATCACACGTCGCTGGTTCCTCCGCGACTGCGGTGTCGGGCTCGCTGGCATCGCCGCGAATTCTTTGCTCGCCAAAGAAGCGCCCACCAAGCTGCAGCCGCATTTCCCGGCCAAGGCAAAACGGGTGATCTACATGTTCCAAGCCGGTGCGCCGAGTCATCTGGAGCTGTTCGATTACAAGCCTGAACTGGTGAAACAAGATGGCAAACTGCCTCCGCCAGAGCTTTTGCAAGGCTACCGCGCTGCCTTCATCAAGCCCAACTCCGCCTTGCTCGGCCCGAAATACAAATTCGCCAAGCATGGTCAGAGTGGCATGGAGATTAGCGAATTGCTGCCCCACACGGCCAGCATTGCGGATGAACTCTGCCTCATTCGTTCCATGCAGACCGATGCCGTGAATCATGCCCCGGCGCAGATCCTCATGAACACCGGATCACAGCAGTTTGGTCGCCCCAGTTTCGGTTCCTGGACCCTCTACGGGCTGGGCAGCGAGGGCGAAGATCTGCCCGGTTATGTCGTGCTCACCAGCGCCAAGGGAACCAGCGGTGGCGCTAGCAACTATGGCTGTGGATTCTTGCCAACCTCCTATGGCGGGGTGCCTTTTCGCAGCGGCGGAGATCCCATTTTATATCTCTCGAATCCCAAGGGTGTCGATGCCCAAGCGCAGCGTGCCTCGCTCGATAGCCTGCGTCAGCTCAATGAACTGGCCCTCGGTGACAGTCAGGATCCTGAAGTCACCGCGCGCATCCAGAGTTACGAGATGGCTTGGCGTCTGCAAACCAGCGCGCCTGAGCTGATGGACCTCAAGGATGAACCCAAGCACGTGCTCGACATGTATGGCATCAAGGACCCCAACGAAGCTGGCTATGCCCGCAACTGCCTGCTCGCCCGTCGCCTCATTGAGCGTGGCGTTCGTTTTGTGCAGCTCTTCCACGAGGCCTGGGATCAGCATGGGAATCTCAAAGCCGCCATCAAGACCAACTGCGTGGACACCGATCAGGCCAGCGCTGCTCTGGTGAAGGATCTCAAACAGCGCGGTCTTTTGGACGACACCCTCGTCGTCTGGGGCGGTGAATTTGGTCGCACCCCTATGGTCCAGGGCGGCAACGATGGGCGCGATCATCACAACCGCAGTTTCAGCATGTGGATGGCCGGGGGCGGTCTCAAACGCGGCCATGTCCATGGCGAAACCGATGACCTCGGCTTCAATGTCGCCCGCGATCCCGTGCACGTGCATGATCTCAATGCCACCCTGCTGCATCAGCTCGGTTTCGATCACGAAAAACTCACCTATCGTTTTCAAGGACGCGATTACCGACTCACGGACGTCCATGGTCATGTGGTGAA
>JAIXVB010000197.1 GCA_027483245.1 Verrucomicrobiaceae bacterium
AAACCCAAAACTGTGGAAAAACCCACGACGCTGGTGGTCGGCACGGTGGAGATGGTGAATCCAGAGCAGCATTACGTGCTGATCCGCAGCGATCGCGGTCGGGATCTGCCAGCGGGCACGGAACTCGTGGTCATGGCGGCCGATGGCACCCGCTCCACCGTGGTGCTGACCCCAGAACGCAAAGGCACCTTTTTGACCGCTGACATCAAGGACGGTCAACCCGCCACGATGGGCTTGGTTTACAAAGAAAATCACCTGCCAACTCCGCCCGTGCCGGCACCGACGCCGAGCACGCCTGCAACACCGCCGCCCGTGCCCAGTGCGCCGCTGCCGAACTTCACCCTGCCGACTCCCCAGATTCCACTGGAGCCAAGTCCTGCCGCCCCCACGGCTCCGGCTCCGGCCAGTTTACCGCCAGATCTGGAGCCACCGGTGAACTGATGCGGCTCAAAGCTGCCTCTAGGGGCCACTCAAGGCATTTCCTGATTGCCCCGGCGGTAGGCCACCGCTAAAAACCGCACTTCATGCACACGGAGCCCACCACCCCCTTTTTCATCGCCCGCGGTCAAGAACAGCAGGGACCGCTGCCTCGGCGTGAGCTGGAGCGCTTGCTGAGGACGGGAGAACTGCAACCGACCGACCGCTGCTGGACGGAGGGCATGGAGGACTGGGCAGAGATCGTAACGCTGCTCCCCTTCCCCCAGCCGCCACCCGAGCCTGAACTTCAGACAGAGACGGAGACATTTAATCCCTACACGCCGCCGCAGGCCAACCTGGCCCGCATCCGCCCAGCCAGCCACTACGGCGGCATCGGCCGGGGCACCTACTTCGCGGGCAGCTTTGTCTTGGGCATCATCCAGGTCGTCGCCAGTGAGACGCTGGGTGAAGAATCCCCCGCCACAATGGCAGTCCTGGCCGCGACCGTCATTGTCTCCATCGGCCTAGTTTATCAGCGGCTGAAAAACATCGGCCTCAGCTCCTGGTGGTGCTTGGCGATGATTGTGCCCATTCTCAACATCTTGGTAGGTCTGCGCTGCACCGTGTGTCAGGAAGGCTGGGCGGACTCACGCACACTGGACTCCACAGGCCGGACACTCTGCTGGGTTTTGGGCATCTTCTTCGTGCTTGTCGTCGCGGCCATGCTCGCCCTGGGCTAAGACGACGCGCCTCCAATCGAAAACGATGCAAGCAGCAGATCCACAGGTTCGCCTGCGGCTCGTCTTCTCTCGACTGGTGATTTCTTTACGCGCATTGTTCGTTCCTCATTCGTTCTTTCGTCACTAGACGCTTCCCCTCATGATCAACTGGTTCGCCCGCAATCACGTCGCCGCCAATCTCCTCATGGTCGCGGCCATGCTGGCGGGTGTGTGGACACTCTACTCCGACAAGATCCCACTCGAGGTCTTCCCGGACATGCCCTCGCGCATCATCTCGATCAATGTGCCCTACCCAGGCTCAGCACCGGAAGAAGTGGAAGAAAGCATCGTGCTGAAGATCGAGGAAGCCATCCAGCAAGTGGGCGGCATCAAACACATCAACTCCACCGCCTCCTCC
Organism: Verrucomicrobiaceae bacterium; assembly: GCA_027483245.1. Classification (GTDB taxonomy): domain Bacteria; phylum Verrucomicrobiota; class Verrucomicrobiia; order Verrucomicrobiales; family Verrucomicrobiaceae; genus Prosthecobacter. Next base: position 1,555 of record JAIXVB010000197.1, read on the forward strand.
AGTGGCGGCAGTGTGATGATCGAAGTGGAAGAGGGAAAGGACCCACGGCAGGTCCTGGATGATGTCAAAATCCAACTCGATGCGGTGCCCAACTTGCCCGCTTTGGCTGAGAAACCGACCATTCAGTTGGATGACAATTTCCACTCGGTCATCACGGTGATCGTCGCTGCCGACATGGCCGAAGCCGACCTCCGCCGCATGGGCGAACAGATTCGCGATGAGATCGCAGCGCTGCCCGGCATCACTCACAGTGGCCTGGCCGGTGTGCGGCCCTATGAGATCGGCATCGAAATCCCAGAAGCCATGCTGCGCAAGTATGGCCTAACGCTGGATGCCATCAGTCTCGCCATCCGCAACAGCGCCGTGGATCTGCCCGCTGGCGTGGTGCAGACAGAAGCCGGAGATGTCTCCATTCGCACCCGAGGTCGCGCCTACACGGGGGCTGACTACGCACGCATCCCCATTTTGAATCGGCCAGATGGCACCAAACTCACGCTCGGAGAAATCGCGCTCATTCAAGATGGCTTCAATGAGAACCCGCTTCTGGCGCGGTTGAATGGCAAACGCTGTGTGGTCATCAACGTGCTGCGCGAAGGAGGCCAAAACGCCATCCGCATCGCTGAGAACGTCAAAACTTACATCGCTGAAGCTGAAAAGCGCCTGCCGGATGGCGTAAAGATCGAGTTCTGGAATGATCGCTCCAAGATCGTCAAAGGCCGCATCAACCTGCTCATTCAAAATGCCCAGAGCAGCCTCATTTTGGTCTTCATCTGCGTCGGACTTTTCCTGCGACTGGATGCCGTGTTCTGGGTCGCTGTGGGCATGGTCGCCAGTTTCCTCGGCGCTATCGCGGTGATGCCCTACTTTGACATCACCATCAATCTCTCCTCGCTGTTCGGATTCATCCTGGTGCTGGGGATTGTGGTGGATGACGCCATTGTCATCTCTGAGCACGTGGACACCCTGCGACAACGTGGCATGTCGGCGCTGGATGCGGCCATCCAGGGAACCAAGGAAATGGCCATCCCGATCACCTTTGGCGTGCTGACCACCGTCATCGCTTTCCTTCCCATGGCCATCGGGGCCAGTGACTTCCTGATGATGTTCAAGCCCATCGCGATTGTGTTCATCATCGTGATGCTCATCGCCCTGGTGGAGACGAAGATCATCCTGCCCTCCCATCTCGCTCATCCTGTGCCCGGGCTCAGTGGAGCCTCAGACATCCTCGGTCCCGTGCACCGCTGGTCCGAGCGCAACCTGAAGAAGTTCGTGAACTTATTCTACCGCCCGGCCCTGCGCCTTTGCGTGGAGAATCGTTACATCGCCCTCGCAGGTTTCTTTGGCGGTCTCATCGTTCTCTGCGGGTTCTTCTTCAGCGGTCGCATCCTTTGGGTTTTCTTTCCTCGGGTGCAGAGCGAACGCATCGAGGCAAAGCTGACCATGCTCGATGGCACACCTTTTGAAGTCACCGATGGTCACATCCAACGCATCTACGACATCGCCGAGCAGATGCGCAAAGACTACGTCGGTCCGGATGGCAACCCGGTCATCCGCACCATCCTGTCCACCTCAGGAACCACTCGCCTGACCTATGGCAGCGGCGGCAGTGGCGGCAGTTCCCATGTCGGCGAAGTCACCATTGAGACCTATGGCCCGGAAGAGCGCACCATGAAGGTGAACACGGTCGATATGGCGAATGATTGGCGGCAGCGCATCGGCAACATCGTCGGAGCCGAAGAACTGAATTTCCGTGCGGAGATCATTCGCAGTGGTGACCCGATCGATCTTCAACTGACCGGCACGGACCCTGCGGAGCTGCTGGACATCTCGGACAAAATCAAAGCCCACCTGGCCACCTACTCCGGCGTCTTTGACATCACAGACTCGCTGGACAGCGGACGCAATGAAATCCAACTGCGGCTCAAGCCCGAGGCGCAAACACTCGGCGTCACCGTGAACGACCTCGCTCGCCAAGTGCGACAGGCTTTTTATGGCGATGAAGTCCAACGCATCCAGCGAGGGCGCAATGAAGTGAAAGTCATGCTGCGTTCTCCCAAAGCGGATCGCAAGAACCTCGCGACGCTCGAGACCATGCGCGTGCGTGCAGGCAATGGCCTGGAGATCCCCTTTTCGCGAGTCGCTGAAGTGAAGGTCGGCAAGAGCTTCACCAGCATCAAACGAGTGGACCGTCGCCGAGCCATGAACATCACCGCCGATGTCAACAAAGCCACCACGGACCCGGCGAAGATCCGCGCCGATGTGGAGGTGTTTGTCCGTGAGCTTCTCAGCACTCATCCGCACATCCAGTGGAGCTTTGAAGGCGAAGCTCGTGCTCAGCGTGAAGGGGCCGACGCAGGCAAGTGGGCCTTGGCGATCATTTTGTTAGGCATGTATGCCATGATGGCCATTCCCTTCAAGAGCTACACCCAGCCCTTCATCGTCTTGCTCGTGGTTCCCTTTGGCATCGTCGG
>JAIXVB010000477.1 GCA_027483245.1 Verrucomicrobiaceae bacterium
GAAACGAGGATCAGTCCGACCTTGTCCTGATTTTGCACCGCACTGAAGGCAAAAACGGCCGCGACTTCCGCCGCTCGCTCGCGCTTGCTGTCTTCCTGGCTGCCATAATCACCGGAGCCGCTGACATCGACCACGAGCATCACGGTGAGCTCGCGTTCCTCGATGTATTTGCGCACAAAAGGCTCATTCATGCGAGCCGTGACATTCCAGTCGAGGAAACGCACATCGTCTCCGGCTTGGTATTCACGGAAGTCATCGAACTCGATTCCCTGCCCTTTGAAACGCGAGTGGTAAGCCCCCCCGAGCGTCTCCTTCACCATGCCACGCGTGATCAGCTCGATCCGCCGCACTCGTTTGAGAATGCGGGTGAGTTGTTCTTCGTTTTCAGGAATGGCTGACATGGGCAAAAGGCGTGGGTTCCGTGTTCAATCCGCAGCGACAGCTCCGCAAAGGAGTCTGCTGGGAGTGTCGCGCAAAGGGCCTCACGGCACAGGAAGTTTATCCAGCAACTGCTTGATCACATCTTCACTGCTCACGCCTTCAGCCTCGGCTTCATAAGACAGGAGGATACGATGGCGCAAGATGTCGGGAGCCAAGTCCTTGATGTCCTGCGGAGTCACGTAATTACGTCCGGCCAGGAAGGCGTAGGCTTTCGCGGCGAGAGCCAAATTGATCGTGCCACGAGGGGAGGCCCCACAGCGGATGAGCAGCTTCAAGTGAGGTGCCAGAGCCTCCGGATTGCGCGTTGATTGAATGATCGCCACGATGTAATCGCGGATCTTTTCATCGATGTAGATGTTGTTCACCACCGCACGGCTAGCCACGATATCCTCGGCTTTTGCCACTTGGCTGACATCGAGTTTCGGAGAACTGGTCGCCATGGCATCCAGAACTTTTCGCTCCTCAGCAGGTGTCGGGTAAAGCACACGAACCTTGAACAAGAAACGGTCCAGCTGAGCTTCGGGCAGCGTGTAGGTTCCTTCTTGGTCGATGGGGTTCTGAGTCGCCAGGACCATGAAGGGATCTGGCAGCTTGTAAGTGTTCTCACCGATGGTCACCTGGCGCTCTTGCATGGCCTCCAGGAGGGCGCTTTGCACCTTGGCAGGAGCGCGGTTGATTTCGTCTGCCAGCACGAGATTGGCAAAAATCGGTCCGAGCCGTGGGCTGAAGGTGCCGTCTTTGGGATGATAGACCATGGTCCCGATGACGTCCGCCGGCAAGAGATCGGGCGTGAACTGCACACGCTTGAATTGAGCATGCAAAGCACTCGACAGCGTTCTCACGGCCAGGGTTTTGGCGAGTCCAGGAACCCCTTCCAGCAGCACGTGACCATTGGTCAGCAGCGCCACGAGCAGGCGGTCCACAAGCTCAATTTGCCCCACGAGCACACGCCCGATTTCATCACGCAGGGGTTTGACCCAAGCGGAGGCTTTTTCGATCGAACTGGAATCAGGAATGGAGGATGGCGGAGAGGCTGAATCGGACATGCTGGTGAAAACGGTCAACGGGGGCTAGGTGAGAGTCAAGACACTTGGCTCATGTTCAAAACGACACAGACAATGATTTTTGCTACAAAAGATCACAGATCCATTCAGGCCGCTTCATCGCCCAAGCGTTTATCACCGACCAAATAACCCTGCACATAGTCGCGAACAGCGTCATTCAGGGTAAACAACTCCGCTTGATAGCCTGAGGCACGCAGCTTGGAGATGTCCGCACAGGTGTAGTATTGGTATTTGGACTGGAGATGTTCTGGCATGTCCACAAATTCAATCACTGGTTCCTTGCCCAAAGCTGCAAAAATCGCCTGGGCCAACTGAACCCAAGTGTGCGCCTGCCCTGATCCGAGATTAAACAGCCCGCCAGCCGCAGGCGTGTCTGCCAAGTGCAGCGTCATCTGGATGGCGTCTTTGACATACAGGAAATCGCGCATCTGCTCACCATCCCGGTAATCAGGGCGGTGAGATTTAAAAAGCTGAACCTTCCCGGTGTCCAGGATCTGACCGTAGGCCTTGTGCACCACGGAGCGCATGTCGGCTTTGTGATCTTCGTTGGGGCCATAAACATTGAAATACTTCAGGCCGACGATCTGGTTCAGGATCTGGGTGCGCTTGGCGTGCAGATCGTAGAGGTGCTTGGAATAACCGTACATGTTCAGCGGTCGCAATTGATGCAGATCTTCCAGTTGGTCATCCATGCCGAGCGCGCCGTCGCCATAGGTCGCTGCGGAGGAGGCATAAACGAATCGAGTTTCCCTCGAAAGCGCCCACTCTCCCAGGATCTTGGTGAGTTCGTAGTTGTTCCGCATCAGGTAGTCCGCGTCTTTTTCAGTCGTGGCGGAGCAGGCTCCCAGGTGCAGGATCAGGTCAAAGTGACCCAGACGCTCTGGAGACAGGCGGACCTGCTCTTCCAGGTCTAACCCGTCGATGTAATCGTGGAAGCGGAGGGGGACGAGATTCTTCCATTTTTCATCCGTGCTGAGGCGATCACAGATGATGATGTTTTCACAGCCACGCCGATTGAGCTCCCACACGAGGGCGCTGCCGATGAACCCGGCTCCGCCGGTGACGAGAATGCGACTTTCAGGAGATATAACCATCCCCAGGCGGTAGGCGGAAACGGAGCAGGATCAAGTCGGGAGCCTCTTCCTCGAATGAAAAAGAGGCCCACGCCCTAAAACGACGTCCCGAGTTGCTCAAGGCTCGAGCAATTTTGCGCTCAACCGATCCACCATGACGCGGAAATCATCCGCTTGGCTCATGCGCTGGCTGACGACCTTACAGGCATGGATCACGGTGCCGTGATCACGTCCCCCGAACTCTTCACCAATCTGCATCAGGGGCAGTTTGATCATCTGGCGGGTGAGGAACATGGCCACTTGCCGAGCTTCGGCGATGTTCTTCGGGCGACGCGGACCGGTCAGATCACTGACGCGCAGGTCATATTGATTGGCCACCGCCCGCTGCACACGATCCACGGTGATGGATTTGGTCGGCTCTTCATCGATCACGTCATGGAGAAACGCGGTCAAAGCCGCTTCGTTCTGCATCGTGCCTTCGAGGGAAACATGAGCTGCCACACGCATGAGCGCGCCTTCGAGCTTGCGCACGTTGGCACGGATCCGCTGGGCGATGAACTCGAGAATCCAGCGATCGATGCTGACATTGAAGTCGCTGGCTTTGCGTTCCAGGATGGCGACGCGTGTCTCGAAATCAGGCGTTTGAATCTGGGTGGTGAGACCCCATTCAAAACGGGAGACCAATCGGCTTTCGAGATTTTTGATCTCACTCGGCGGACGGTCACTCGCGAGCACGATCTGCTTCGCGTTGTTGAACAGCTCATTGAACGTGTGAAAGAACTCCTCCTGCGTGCTGTCCTTGCCCTCGAAAAAGTGCACATCGTCAATCAACAGCACATCCACCTTGCGATACTTTTGACGAAAGCTCGAGAAGCTCTGTTTTTTGATCGCTTCCACGTATTCGTTCGTGAACTGCTCAGACGTGACATAACGCACCACCGCACGTTTTTTGCGCAGCAGCACTTCTTGACCAATGGCCTGCATCAGGTGGGTCTTGCCCAAACCGGTCGCGCCGTGGAAAAACAACGGATTGTAGATGCGACCCGGCTTTTCAGCCACGGCACGAGCCACGGCAGCGGAGTAGCTGCTGTTGGAACCCACGACGAAGTTTTCAAAGTTCAGTTTCGCATTGAGACCCGCCTCACTGAATGAGCGTGAGTGGGTGACATCTTCGGTGACGTGTGGGCTGGCTAGAGGACGATCCAAGTCTGTGTGACGCACACGCGCCGCCTTCAGTTCCGGTTGAGCAGCTGCTGGGAAAATAGGCTGTGGCTCATTGGCCAAATGGAAATCAATCGTCGCGGCTGTCCCGAGGACTTCCGCAGCGGCATCAGCCAAGGTGCCAGCAAAGTTGCTTTCGATCCAGAGCTGATGAATCGGATTCGGCACATACACGACCACACGATTGCCATCTGCGACTCGACCTGTGGTGCCGGAGAAGCAACGCTGGAAGTTATCGTGCCCGAGTTTCTTCAGCAGGATGACGCAGATCTGATCCCAGGCTGTGGGCTGAAGATGGAACAGGTCAGACGATGTCGTGGAGAGATAATTGATGGCTGGTGTTGCGGGTTGAAGGTCTTCATTCGGTGTCTCCATGATGCGAAGGTTGATGCTGGTCTGTCGGGATAAGATCGGCGCTGATTCGGGAGGAATGCAGCGCCGACAGGTATTTTAAAAATCTGCTCCTGTGATATGACAAAAACGACACCATTCAAAGCGAATCTTGATCCAATTTTAAAACTTCTTTACCCGCTTGTTCCACAGACTTTAAAAAACATCCGAAAGAATAAAAAACTTCTTGCTCATCCAAGCTCAGACCCACTCGAAAATCAGTCTCAAAAGATGCACTTTGCTTACCCCTTGAAAACGCAGACTTGGCAGAGACGCGCCTTTGCTTCAAGACAAGCATTGAGATGATTCGAGACATGCCCACACTGCTCTGGATGCAGACACTGCTCAGTGTCTGCGGACTCGTGGTGGGCGTGATTTTGCATCTCAAGTGGCATCCTCTTCGTCGCCCGCTTTCAGATGCCTGGGGCCTCATGCAGAGCCAGGCTTGGTTCATTCCTTTGTTAACCTCGCTCATGCTGTTGAGTGAGCCTTCCTCGCCCCTTTCTCTTAAGCCTGAAACGACGTCCCTTGGGCTTCTCCAGCTCTTTCAATCAAGCTTGGGACACTTTGCTTGGCTGTTGCATGGCTGTCTGCCTTCGTGGCCTTTGGCTTGTGTATTGCCGCTGCTCCTTCCGTTCATGCTTTATCGCATGAACCGCCTGCCTTCTGCCTCTGGAGCGCGACGCCCGAGAGCTCTGCACCGCAGCCTGCTGCTTTTCGCAATGCTGGTTTCATGGGGATGGTTGACGCTTGAAATCCTGGAACTTTTTCAGTCCCTTCCCGACGGGTTTGATGCTATACGGGTTGGTTTACGTTACACCGCAAGTGCTGCCATGATGGCCGTGGCGCAGGTCTATCTGATCCGGCTCGTAATCGGCTGGGCTGAACCGGTGGGATTGAATGAGCAATGTGATGCCTGGCTAGCTCTCGAGGACACTCTGACACGCTGGCCTGGACTGATCTTTTTGACCCTGCTCAATTTGCTCTGGCTACTCGGTTCTCAGAGTCTCAGCAGCATGGATACAAGCCTGCCTCAGTGGATCTTGATCGAAGCCCAGTGCCTCTTCGCCATGCTGCCACTCACGGTGGCTTGGACAAGGTTACGAGGTCTGTCGCTTGGCGCTGAATCGATGAGTGTACTCTGGCGCGCAGCTCGCGCTTTTTTGGCCATCGCGATCACTGACATCGCGCTGCTCATGCTGGCCCGTTATTCCGGTGAAATGCTGCGGCAATTCGCCGACGAAACGCTGCTCATGCGAGGCTTCGTGCGTGTGCTGTCTGCATTGGTGCTTGCCACAGTGCATGGCTGGGTGTTTCTAGCATTCGTGTTCTCCATTTTGCATCAGGGTTTGAAGTCAGCAGCCTCGTTCGGGCCTGCTGCGGATTGACTTGTCATGAGTGAGAGCCTGATGTCCTCCGCCCAAATCGCACGACGTGCGAAGTCGAACCTCGCCCTGGCACTGACTTGCCTGCCAGAAGAGCGTCGCAATGACATGATCTCCTTTTATGCTTTCTGCCGTGTCGTCGATGACATCGCTGACAGCACTCAGCTTTCTGAGGCAGAAAAAGAACACGAACTGGCGCACTGGAAACAATGCGTGGATGACGGGCACGCGCCAGGTCACCCCGTCTTGGATGAAGTCGTCATCCTGCCGCGCAAGTATGGTTTCCCAAGAGCGTGGCTGGCAGAGATCATTGATGGCGTGGCCAGTGACATCACCCACGTGCGTTATGAGACCTATGAGGAACTGCTGACCTATTGCTACAAAGTGGCCTCCGTCGTGGGTCTGGTCAGTGCAGAAATCTTTGGCTGCACCCAACCACGCTCTCGCGACTATGCCATCCAGCTCGGTTACGCCCTGCAACTGACCAACATCATGCGCGATGTCGGCCAGGACGCGCGCGAAACGGGGCGCATCTACCTGCCGCTCGAAGAGTTGCGCCGCTTTGGAGTGACCGAGCAGGAAATCCTCGAAGGACGTCACAATCAACGCTTCATCCAACTGATGGAATTTCAGTATCAGCGTGCGAACGAACTTTTTCGACAAGCCGCCCTGCTGCTGCCAAAGGAAGATCGTGAGTGCCTACTACCCGCGGAAATGATGGGGCAGATCTACTTTGAGATCCTGCAAAAGCTCAAACGCACCCGTTATCCCGTCTTGGATCGCCGCTGCCGTCTTCATCCCCTTCGGAAACTCTGGATTCTCACCCGCTACCTCTCGCGGGCCTGGCTGACACGCCAGCTGAAGCGCTGGAAAAGGCCTCAGTAAAACTCGAAGCCGCTGAACAAACTGGGGGCCCACGCGTCTATCCAGAGTGCGTTTTGCTGTTTTTTCGCGTCTGCCATCGGAACCCGAGACAGGTGAAGAAACGCCTTGAACCCTCGAGAAATTTAAGAACTCTTAACGATATGAAGACGAATCAAATTCTGGGGGGCTCCACCCAGCTCTCGGTGATGGCGATATCGCTGCTCTTTGCAGCCGATCTTTCGCACGCCCAGGCCCCTGCTTATCAGTATCCGCCGCAGCAGGGCTACCCCCAGCGTTATTCCGCTCCGACCTATCCAGGACAACAGCCCAGCTACTCGCAGCCGAGCTACAATCAAGCTCCAGCCTATCAACCTCAGCAAGGTTACGCACAGCCCGGTTACCAAACGGAATATGTCAGCCCCATGGAATTTCTGCCCACTTTCGGGCGCAAATTTGGCAGCATGTTCCGACGCGTTTTTTATGGGGATGCGCCTCCGCAGGGCTATTCCCAACCCGCCCCCAGCAACCCGGGCTACCCGCAGTATCAGGGCCGAAATCTCGACACGGCCCCTCCGCCTTACGCCTCTCAGTATGGCCAGACGCAGCCGCCTGCGCCCTACCAACAACCGGCGATGCCGCAGTATCAGCAGCCCGCGACCCCGCAGTATCAGCAGCCGCCCGCGCCGTCACAGCAGCGCTACGAAACTCCGCCGCCCCCCTTGCAGCAGCAACAGCCCACGCGCAGCACCGCCCCAACTTTGCCACCTGGCACCCGCATGGGGTCCTCCTCGACACCCCGGACATCACCCCCGAAGACCAGCAGCCCGCAGAAAAA
>JAIXVB010000530.1 GCA_027483245.1 Verrucomicrobiaceae bacterium
CGTGCCAAAAGCCATGGGACTCATCGCTCCCCAGGTCACGGACAGCTTTGCCCGCACGCGTTTGGAAGCCATCCGCGCCCTCAGCTTTGAACCCAGCCTTGAGTCCGTGGAACTCATCCTGCAATCGCTGAATCAACCCAGCGACTACTGGATCGACTACACGCTTGAGATGGCCATGGCAGCTCTGGAGCCCGTGTGGAAACCCGCCTTCGCGGCAGGCACGCTGGCCAAAAACAATCCCAAAGGCCTGGAGTATGCCACACGACTGGACCACCTCTCCAAACCCGAAGGTGCTGCCGAAGCAGCCCTGAAAAAAGCGCTCGCCGGTGGGCTCAAAGAGAAAGAATACCAAGAGGCTTTCAAGACCATCGCCAAAGCCAAGGGCAGTGCCGACAACGGCAAAGCCATCGCCCGGCGAATCTGCATCGCCTGTCACAAATTTGGTCCCGAAGGCATCGACTACGGCCCGCCTTTGAATGGGGTCGGCAAACGTTTGAAAAAGGAAGAGATCGTCGAATCCATCATCGAGCCCAATGCCAAGCTGGACCCGAAATACGTCACGACGAACATCGAGACCAAAGCAGGCCTCGCCATGACCGGCTTTGTCGAATCCGAAACCGCCGAGGCCATCCACTTCAAACTCCCCGGTGGCATCATTCAAATCATCCCGAAAGCGGATCTACAGAAGCGTGACATCTTGAAACAAAGCTCCATGCCCGAGGGTCTTGGCAACACCATGTCCTCCGGCGAGTTCCTCGATCTGGTGGAGTTCCTCCACAGCTTGAATCGTTGAGGATCAGGCCTGTCGTTGCAACACCAAAAGGATATCCGCGTAGCTGTCATCCAGCTCACGCGGAGATTCGATGTCATAGGTGAAGTCGTAGCAGGCGAGCATCTTCAATTCAGGCACCTTGCCCAGCAGCGAACGCATCTGCGCGGCATTGTAGGTGCGGAATTGCCAGCGTGTCTCCTGCGTGTGACTTCGCCCTGCGTGCTGGATCTTCAAACGCGTGCGCAGATCCTCCAAACGCTTCCTCTTGTTTGCAGGCCACGTGTGCGTGTTGCAGGTGACCTGGATGCCATCTCGCTCGGCAGACCAGCGCTCATGCTCTTCACGCTCCTGCGCATAGTCCGTGAGATGCACGCCCAAAACAAACAGCCCACCGGGCTTCAAACTCGCCGCCACACGTTGCAGACAGGCCAGCGCATCGGCTTCGGTCAGCAAATACTTGAACGTGCTGACCAAACAATGCGCCAGGTCAAAAGCTCCACGGCCCGGCAGATCAAAACTCTGCATCCAATCTACCCAGATTTGCCCTTTCAAACCCTCCGCTTTCAATCGCTGCTTGGCGAAGTTCAGCATCTGCGCATTGCCATCGAATCCCGCAACTTGCCAAGCCCGGCGCGCCATCTCCACCATCAACCGACCGCTGCCACAGGCAGGCTCGAGGACACGACGCGTCCGGCTTTTCACCCCATGACGCTCATGCACGGCCTCTAAAAAGCGGCCTTCACGCGGCGTGTCGGCATCGAAGATGATGTCGTAATACAACGGCGTGTCATACCAATCGCGTGTCTCCATGAGCAGGGCCGTGTGGGTTTACAAAGCCAGAGGCTGATCTTCACCGATGACCTTGACCTCCATCTCCAACTGCACCCCGCGCTCACGCTGAGCCACCTCCTTGATCTCAGCCACCAGATCCAGCACCTCGCGCGCTGTGGCACCGCCTTCATTGACGAAGAAGTTTCCATGCACCTCAGAGACCACCACCTGGCCCACGCGTTTGCCTTTGAGACCGAGATCATCGACGAGCTTCCCGGCGCCACAGACCTGCGGATTTTTAAACATGCAGCCGGCACTCGCGCCAATCGGTTGTGAAGTCCGGCGCTTGATGCGACTCGCCTCCAGACCTGCGTCGATCTGTTCCGCTGTGGCCGGGTGCCCCTTCAACACAGCGCCGACGATGTAGTGCTCCTCGAACTCAGGGATGCTGCGATACTGATGCTGAATCTCTGCCAAGGTCTTCTCCTGCAAGCTGCCATCCGCCGCGATGAAGCGCACGCTCACCAGATTGTCCGCCATCTCCGTGCCCATCGCGCCTGCGTTCATGCGAATCGCACCGCCTAGATTTCCCGGCACCCCTTCCATCCATTCGAGTCCACCGATGCCGGCATTCCGCGCCGCACTGGCGATCTTTTTCAAGCGTGCACCAACGCCAACGACCAGCGTTTCACCACGCACCTGCACGTCTTCAAACTCACCCTTCGCCGGATGAATGACCGCGCCACGAATGCCGCCATCTTTGACGAGCAAATTCGAACCGCGCCCGATCACCCGAATCGGCACCGAATGCGCCCGCAACGAACGCACCACCTCCGCAAAGGCCGCCACTGTGCGCGGCTCCACCCAGAACTGAGCTGCCCCACCGATCAGGAAGGTCGTGTGACGATTCATCGGCTCATACAAACGCGCGACGCCACCGCCGTGTTCCTCCAAGATGCCCCAAAGTCTTTCTAGCACCGGCAGATCACGGGCGATGCAGCGGCCCACCTCATGGACATTGCCAGCACCCAGCGTGATCAGCAGATCGCCAGGACGCAGAGCATTGCCTGCTTTGTCGCGAGATTGCAGCAAGGTGGGCGTGAATTGCAGGATCGAGGCCGAACGCGGGCTGCCGAGTTCCTGGTCATGCAGGCGCACTTCTTCGACGATGGTGTTGCCACTGACACCCGGCAGCGGCTTTTCACTCGCCGCGTAGATGTCCGTGATGAAAAGCTCATCCACATCATCAAAGGACGCCCCGAA
>JAIXVB010000582.1 GCA_027483245.1 Verrucomicrobiaceae bacterium
AAGCCACGTCAGCGAGATGGATGTTCGTTTGGCAACGCGGGCATGATCGTGCCGAGTCACTTCACGCCACTCGCCGCGCCTGGCATGGTCAAGCTGGGTCTAAAATGGATGTGGAATCCAGAGTCGCCTTTTTACATCAAACCTCGATTCGATCTGGATTTGTTCACCTGGGGAATTCGGTTTTGGAAAGCCTCCACCCAACAGCATGTTGAGACCGCATCGCCCGTGCTGCGTGATTTGAGCCTGCTCAGCCGTCAGTGTTTCGAGGACATCGGTCTTGATTTTGGTTTGGTCAAAAACGGGCTGCTCATGCTCTGCAAAAAACAACAGACCCTGGATGAAGAAGCTCACATGGCCGAGCGAAGTCGCGCACTGGGCATCCCTGCTGAAGTTCTCGATGCGAAGGCCACCGCTGCGCTTGATCCCAACGTGACGATGGATGTTTGCGGCAGTGTGTTCTTTCCAAAAGACTGTCACCTCTCGCCTGGGCGTTTCATGGTAGCTATCGAAGCTGAACTGTGCCGCCTCGGTGTCGAGATGCTTTGGGAGACTGAGGTGCGCGGTTTTGTGAAGGAAGCCGGAGCGCTGAGAGCCGTCGAAACATCTCGAGGCTGTGTCGATAGCCAAGAAGTGGTGCTTTGCGGGGGGGTTTGGTCAGCTGAGCTTGCGAAGGAACTGGAATTGCGCCTGCCCATGCAAGCGGGCAAAGGCTACAGCCTGACACTGACGAATCCCAAGCAGCTCCCAGAACTGTGCAGCATTTGCACAGAAGCAAGGCTCGCTGTGACGCCGATGGCGGGCGGTCTGCGTGTCGGGGGCACCATGGAAATGGCAGGGACTGACGAAGCCATCACCCTGCGCCGTGTGCGCGGCATGATCCGTGCCTTCCCCACCTACTTTCCCGCCTTTGAGGAAAGTGATTTCGCCGAGGTGAATCCTTGGAGTGGCTTGCGACCCGTGACGCCCGATGGCATGCCCTACATTGGACGCGTGCAGCGTTGGAAAAATCTCACGATTGCCACCGGTCATGCAATGATGGGGCTGAGTCTGGCTCCTGCGACAGGAAAATTAGTGGCTGACATCCTGGTTGGACAGAAACCCTCGGTGGCACTGGAGATGATGTCTCCTGACCGATTTTGAATGAACCCTCAATCTCCATGAAACGCATTTCCATCATTGATTCTCATACGGGCGGCGAGCCCACGCGCGTCGTGCTTGACGGCGTCACCGCTGAAGAACTCGAAATCTATCGCCGCGCGATTATCTGCGAGCCACGCGGTCATGAAGTCATCGTGGGCGCTTTGCTTGTGGAGCCCAAAGACGTCAGTTGCGTCGCGGGTGTCATCTTCTTTAACAATGTCGGCCTGCTCGGCATGTGCGGACATGGCATGATCGGTTTGATCATCACGCTGCGACATCTCGGACGCATCACGCCTGGCGAACATCGAGTTGAAACGCCTGTCGGTATTGTCACGGCCAGTTTGTTTGATGACGGTCGGGTCAGCCTTCGAAATGTGGTTTCCTATCGCCAAGTCAAAGGGCTCCAAGTGGGAGGAGTGACGGGAGATGTTGCCTGGGGTGGGAATTGGTTTTTCCTCGTCGCCGATCACGGTCTTGATCTCACGCTGAAAAATGTCCCGCAACTCACCCAGGCTTGTTTGGCCATGCGCGAGGCCGTGCGGGCAGCCGGGTATCCTGAAGTGGATCATGTCGAGCTGTTTGCACCGCCATGCGATGCCACAAATCAGAGTCGAAACTTTGTTCTGTGCCCTGGCGGAGAATACGATCGTTCTCCCTGTGGCACAGGCACCAGCGCGAAACTCGCCTGCCTCGCTGCGGATGAAAAACTCGCCCCACGAGAGGTCTGGCGACAGGAAAGCATTCTCGGCAGTGTCTTTGAAGGCCACTATGAACCGGCCAGCCAAGGCATCATCCCAACGATCACCGGCACCGCCTTCATCACGGCCGAAACGACCCTGCTTCTTGATCCTGCGGATCCATTTCGGCTGGGGATTGCTGAGAGATGAATTTTGCCAAAGGGGGGGCCGAGGTCAGACTGCTCAGTCCTCTTCGTTGCCCCTGCGCATCCACTTGCGTGAGGAGTTTCAAAAACTCATCTCCGGCGTGAAGTGATGAACATCGACACGACTTCGTTTTTCAGTTCTGCTTCGCATTCACCGTTTTCTTGTCTCATGAAAAATCTGACTTTTCTCGCCACCGCTCTTTGTGTCCTCTGCCTGGATGTCGCTCGTGCTGAATCCGTCAAAGCTGATCTTTCGAAGCTCACGCTGGCACGCATTTTCACCGACAAGGAATTCGAGGACGAGAAAATGGGGAGCTTCGTTTGGAGCAAGCAGGGTGGCTTTTACTTTGCTCTCGAGAAGCCCAGGCAAGGGAAGGAAGGCAAAGATCTGGTGAAACATGACGCGGCGACTGGGGAGACCTCCATCATCGCCTCAGCCCGTGAACTCACGCCCAAGGGCGCGAAAGCACCCCTCGGAGTTTCCAGCTTCCAGTTCTCACCTGATGAGACGCAGGTGCTGCTTTTCACCAACACCAAAAAGGTCTGGCGCAAGAACACCCGCGGTGACTACTGGGTTCTAGATCTGAAGAACAAACAGCTGCGCAAACTCGGTGGCACCGCCGCCGCTTCGACGCTGATGTATGCGAAGTTTTCACCCGATGGCACTCGCGTGGCTTTCCTTCACAACAACAACCTGCAGGTGCAAAACCTCGCGGATCTAAAAATCACCGCGATCACTTCCGATGGCTCCGACACACGGATCAATGGCGGTTCCGATTGGGTGAATGAAGAGGAACTGAGCCTGCGAGATTGCTTTCGCTGGAGCCCCGATGGAACACGTCTGCTGTTCTGGCAGTTCGATACCCAAGACGTGAAACGCTTTTCACTCGTGAACCAGACCGACGGCACCTATCAGAGCTTCACCACCTTTCCTTATCCAAAGACGGGTGAAAAGAACTCCGCCGTGCGACTTGGCATCGTCAGCACCAAGGGCGGTGCGGTGACTTGGCTGAAAGTGGCAGGTGATCCACGCGAGCACTATTTGTCTTTCGCCGAATGGACACCGAACGGTGAAGCCGTCCTGTTTCAACAGTTCAATCGACTGCAAAACACGCTGCATGTGATGCGCGCTGATCCGACAAGTGGAGAGGTGAAAACAATTTTCACCGAGAAGGATCAAGCCTGGGTGGAGAACAAGAACTCTGAACCTCACTGGATCGGCCAAGATTTCCTCTGGCTCAGCGAACGCAGTGGGTGGCGTCATGCCTACCTTGCAAATCTCTCGGGCGAAGTGAAGCCGATCACTCAGGGCGAGTTTGATGTCATCGAGATTGCC
>JAIXVB010000329.1 GCA_027483245.1 Verrucomicrobiaceae bacterium
AGGAAACCCATGCACCTGCGCTGCTGGTCGTCCCCGCCTCACTCGTCGGCAACTGGCGGGCCGAAGTGAAGAAGTTCGCGCCGGATTTGCAGCTCTTCATCGCCCATCCTTCGGTGACTTCACGCGAGGTCTTGGATCGGGCGATCAAGCGCCCCGCTGAAGCCCTGCGCGGCTGCGATGCCATGCTCACCACCTATCAGCTTCTCCAGCGCACAGAATCTTGGCTGGTTCACCCGTGGAGCCTTGTCATTCTGGATGAAGCTCAGGCCATTAAAAATCCTGGCAGCAGCAGCACCCAGGCGGTGAAGCGATTGCAGGCCAGCACGCGCATCGCATTGACTGGCACGCCGGTGGAAAATCGCCCAGGAGATCTGTGGAGTCTGTTTGATTTCCTCAATCCTGGACTGCTCGGTGCCTCCGGTGACTTTGCGGAGGCCGTGAAGCGTTGCGCTCAATCGAGCGAAGGTTTCGCTCCCCTGCGTCGCCTTGTGAAACCCTACATTCTGCGCCGCATGAAGACGGATCGCAGCATCATCACCGATTTGCCCGACAAGATCGAGACGAAAGCCTTTTGCAGCCTCACGAAAAGGCAGGCGACGATCTATGCCAAGCTCGTCGATCAACTCGCCAAAATGCTCGCCGACAAGGACATGGAGCCCATCAAACGCCAGGGCCTCGTGCTCGGTTTCCTGCTCAAGTTCAAACAGATCTGCAATCATCCCAGCCACTGGAACGGCGACGGCGCGTGGCATCCTGAAGACAGCGGCAAATTTACCCGGCTGGCCGAGATCTGCAGCGAGTTGGCGGAGCGACGCGAACGCGCCCTGATCTTCACCCAATTTCAGGAGACCTGTGCTCCGCTGGCACGATTTTTGACGACTGTCTTTGACCGCGAGGGCTTGATTTTGCACGGTGGAACCTCGGTGAAAAAGCGGCCGGAACTTGTCGAGTCCTTCCAGCAGCCCGGCGGGCCACCCTTCATGGTCATCAGCGTCAAAGCCGGAGGCACCGGACTCAATCTCACCGCAGCCAGTCATGTCATCCACTTTGATCGCTGGTGGAATCCCGCCGTGGAAAACCAAGCCACGGATCGGGCCTTCCGCATCGGTCAAAAGAAGAACGTCTTCGTGCACAAATTCGTCTGCCAAGGCACCCTCGAAGAGCGGATTGACTCGATGATCGAAGAGAAGATGCGTCTTGCTCAAGACCTGGTCACTGAGGGAACAGGAACAGAGAAAATGCTCTCGGAGATGGGGTCCGAGGAACTCATCGACTTTGTGAGGCTCGATGTTTCGGCCGTAGCCTGACTTTCAGCCTGGGTTCCAGGAATCAGCGCCTTTTTCCGCAGGCTCGAAAGCCTGTGCTGACGCCCCTGCAAAAAGCCCAAAAGACGCATCGGGGAGGATCATCACAGGATTGACAAGAAGGGCAGGATTCACAGGATTTTTTAGCTCCTTCAGTCCTGTTCGCCGCGGCTTAAGTTCGTAGTTCGGCCTTTAGGCCGTCTGGGAGCGTGATCGCAGGGTGGGTTCAAAGAGCACGCTGAAGCGTGAACAACGAACCAAGAAACGCAGTATAGAACGCTATGGAACCCTTGATTTCAGGAGATCGCCATGGATCAAAAACACATTTTGCAGGGGCGTCTGTGCGACGCTTGTCCCCGAAAATGAAGCACCGCCGACCGAGGCTATCGGTGGGCGGTGCGACGTGGGAGGAAAATCCTCGGGAGTTATCAGTGCTTGTGACCGGAGTCACAGCAGGCGCTCGTTTTTTCCTTCGAGCAGCACGCTGCACTGGTTTTGCCAGGAGCGGAGCAGGAAGAGCAATCGGCTTTCTTACTGGCGCATGAAGCGAGCAGAAGAGTGGCCGTTGCGAGGCCAAGGGAAAGAAGACGGATCATTGGGAGATGTGTTGGTTGGAACAGATTCGCCCAGCAGACAAACCTTCATTCCGAACTGATTACTTGCTCATTGGCATTGGAGCAGGAGGCGGCGGAGGGGGAGCCTTGGATGCGCAGGAGACGAGACCGCCAGCGATGACCGAAGCTGCAAGAGCAAGGAGTGCGTATTTCATGATGTGTGTGTGGTGTTTGTTGTTTTCCCCTCAAACTCAAATGACTGAATCTAAGGATTTCGCTAGGCTATCGACAATTCCCATGATTGCAATCAACCAAATGCCTTTGCGTCCCAATCGGGTTCTCAAACGTGACAAAGAACAGCGGAAGCCTCAAAAACGGGCAGCTTTAACCCTCTGAAGGTCACTTGGCCTGTTCCAGTGTTTCTTTCAGGTTGCTCTTCGGAGCCGGCATCAGATTGCCACGATTGGGCACGGGTTCCGCAGGCAGAGGCGGCGGGGACTCCACCGCAGGGGCAGCGGAAGTGGGCGGCTCATAAGGCAGCGCTTTCGGCACGATCTGGGCTGAGGGCGCAGTCTTTTGACGAGGAGTCAGTTTTTGCCACGTCGCCTCTCCCGACAGATGCGCGAGCACGGCCCCAGCGACCATGGAACCCCCGATGAAGACGGCAGCACGCAACCATAGCGGCACGTATTCCCCTGGGGGCAGCAGCGACTCGCTCGGGTGGATCGTGGGGGGCGCATCGGCGGCGGTTTTTGCCCAATCATGCACCGGGGCATGGGCAGAAGCGTTGGCGTCTTTGAAAAGCAATTCCGCGAAGCCGATGGTGGGTTTTTCAGTCGTGGGAATGTAGCCACTGGTCAGCGCCATGAGGGGTGCTTCGGCCTTGGGCAGCGGTTCCGAGAGAGGCGCGGGGCTGGCACTGACGGATTTTGTGCGCGGGCGGATGGGGATTTTCCCACCGGGCTCGACGAGGGGGGCGGAGGCTGCGGCGGGCACCGGTTTCACCAGATCATGATGCTGCACGATGCGGGCGTAGCGGGCCAGGAAGTCGGCGCGTTGGCTGGGGTTACCCTCCCGATGCAGACTGATTTCGTCGTCAAAGAGACGCGCCAGGGTTTCGCGTTCTCGCAGATTCCCGGGTGTCTCGGGTGAGATGCCCGGAAGCGGCACAACGCCGACCAAAAAGCGGCCGAGAGCTGCCAACCATGCGCCCTGCCAGGGAGACGGTTCTGTTTTTCCCTCTGGCAAAGCCGGTATCAACACGGCGGGGTCCAGGCCACGACCCGACATGGCAGCCAGAGTCGGGTGAGCGCGCAACATCAGGGAAAAAGCCGGCCACTCATTGAGTTTTGTGTGCAGGAGTTTGGCACTGCGGGAGTCATCCCGAGCGAACCCGGTGAGCAGAAAAATATCCTCCAAGCGCAGACGGCGAGTCGCCAATTCCGCTTTTTCCAACTGCTGCAGCACGCCATCGAGGCTGGCCAGCACGAGGTAGCTCTCATGGACGCTCAGGGAGCGGCGTTCGCGCAGCAGGTCGGCCAGGCTGATGCCCTCCGCCAT
The DNA here is from genome assembly GCA_027483245.1 of Verrucomicrobiaceae bacterium. GTDB lineage: Bacteria > Verrucomicrobiota > Verrucomicrobiia > Verrucomicrobiales > Verrucomicrobiaceae > Prosthecobacter. Next base: position 3,419 of record JAIXVB010000329.1, read on the forward strand.
TTCCTCCGCCAGACACGTGGTCTCATCCCCCTCATGCACCAGCACCACCGGCACGAGGCTGGAAAAGTCCCGCTTTTGTGCCCTGCGCAGCGCTTGTTCATCCAATTGTTTGACGGAGCTGCCCGCGAGCCGACTCGGCGGCACCTGCTCCACCAGCACGGTGCGACCCGTCTTGGTCAGCGTGCCCCGCATCGAATAGGGATTGGCCATGTCCAGGCGCTGACTCTGAATGCGCACCAGATTCACTACCCCACGCGCCACTTCTTGATAGCTGGCCAGATGAGCCGCCAGCAGAGCACGCGGTTTGTGAGCCGTGGGGATTTCACCCGAGAGATTGTCAGGCAACAGTTTTTGCAGGGCCGATTGCAGTTCCTTCAGCGCTGCCAGAGCCCCGCTATGAGCCGCATTCAGGCAGGCCGTGAGCAGCTCCGTGAAGTCTGCCCCAGGCAACATTTGATCCGGCAAGGTCGGCCCGCCGCGTGACTGCTCCTGGAAAAAGGAGCGCAAAAACTTCGCCGGTTTGTCAAAAGGCGTCTTCAGCGACTTCGCCCGCGCCGTACTGCTGATCAGCCCGTAATCGGAAACCTGGACCTGCACTGTTTGCGTCCCGGTCTGCACCACCCGCAGCGTCTCCAGCGCAGATTCCGCCATCCAATCTCCACGCTCACAGAGGGCGATCATCGCCTCCAAAGTGCGGCAGGCCAGCATCAGCGCCAACCAGCCCGGCAGTTCCTGCTGGCGATTGAGATAGGCCCGCAACGTCTCGCCATCGACATTTCCCGTGATGTAAAACGGGTTCCCGTCATCCTCGCCAAAGTCCGCCAATCGCGCCAGCAGCGGATGTCCCTGCCCTTGCAGCTTGCGACAGGCCTCCTCAAACGCGGCTCTATCTGCGAGCGGCTCCAGCAACACGTGACAGTGGACAAACTCCAGCCGCTCCGTGTCAAAGGCCAGCACGACCACCTGTTCGCCTGTGCGAGCCAGCTCCACGTTGCTCCCGTCCGCGTCCTGGACGATCTGGTAATGTCTAAAGAGACTGGGTTCCGGCATGAGACGCGAAGGGGAAGAAAGGATGGTGCCAAGTCTCCGCCCGCTCTTGGCCTTTTCAAGAGCGGACTCGCGACGAGGTCATTTGTTCTCCACCCGTCGCTCCCCTACCTCATCTCCTGCCAGCAGCTGGCGCAGACCGGTCCAGCGTTTCCGGCTTTCTTGACGGCGGATGGCCAGGGCGAGGGCTTTTTCATCCCCAACAAGGACAACGAGGCGACGGGCGCGGGTGATGGCGGTGTAGATAAGGCTGCGCTCCAGGAGGACGTAGTGCTGGGTGCTGAGCGGGATGACGACGCAGGGGAACTCGCTGCCTTGGCTTTTGTGAATGCTGAGGGCGTAAGCAAGCTGGAGTTCATCGAGCTCTCCAGGCTCGTAGTCCACGAGGCGCAGGCCGTCGAATCGGACGGTGAGTTTGAGCGGATCGGTCTGGATGGTGACGATGTGACCGATGTCGCCATTGAAGACTTCTTTGTCGTAGTTGTTGTGCGTCTGAATGACCTTGTCCCCGACGCGGAAGGTGCTGCCAAAACGCTCGAGCTCGTATTTGAACTCGCTGGGGGGATTCAGGGCCATCTGCAGGCTCTGATTTAGAGATTGGGTGCCGAGGAGGTGCCGGTTCATGGGCGTCAGCACCTGGATATCGGTCACGGGATCGAAGCCGTAACGAGCCGGCAGCCGCGTGTGGGCGAGCTGGACAATCGTGTGCAGCATGTCCTCAGGCGTCGCGACGGGCAGGAAAAAGAAGTCGCTGTCTCGGCTGGGTTTGAGATCTGGCATCTGCCCTTGATTGATGGCGTGGGCGCTGGTGATGATGCGACTGCTGGCGGCTTGGCGAAAAATCTCAGTGAGATGAACGGTGGGGATGCGGCGGCTGGCGATGAGATCCTGCAGCACCATGCCAGGGCCTACTGAAGGAAGCTGATCGGCATCGCCCACGAGCAGGAGGTGAGCATCCTCGGGCAGAGCCGAGAGGTATTGAGCCATCAGCGGAGAGTCGATCATCGAGGACTCATCGCAGACGAAGAGATCGCCCGTGAGGGGCTTGCCGGAGTGTCGGCCCCACTGGCCCGTGCCCTGATATTCCAGGAGGCGATGCAGGGTTTTGGCCTCCTGGCCGGTGCTCTCACTGAGGCGCTTGGCGGCACGTCCGGTGGGGGCCGCGAGGACGACTTTGACACCCTGATCCATGAGGAGGCTGAGCAGGGTGTTTAAAAGCGTGGTCTTGCCGACACCCGGGCCGCCGGTGATGATGAGGCAGCGCTGACGCAGGGCCTCGCGGACCGCTTCGATCTGGCTCGGGGCGAGGGTTTTACCGGTCTTTTCTGCCATGGCAGCGATAGCGGCCTCCAGTGGAAAGCGGGGGTAATCGGGTGGACGGCGGATGAGCGATTGAAGACGCTGAGAGATGGTCTGCTCGGCTGCACGAAGAGTCGGCAGGTAAAGCATGGCCTGACCTGAAAGGCAGTGCTGCTGGAGCTGGTCACTTTGCACCAAAGCCTGGATCTGGGGCAGCAAAGCAGCCTCTGGACACACGAGCAACTGAGAGGCCTGCTGGAGCACGCTGACCTCGGGCAAGGTGGTGTGCCCAGCACTGCTGCCGCTCTCTAAAACATGCAACAGCCCCGCCCGGAGACGCTGCGGGGCAGCGGGGTCGATGCCGAGCTGCTGGGCGATCTGGTCAGCGGTCTTGAAGCCGATACCGCGGATGTCTTGGGCGAGGCGATACGGGTCACTGCTGAGGACCGAGAGGGCCTCATCCCCATAGGTGCGGTGGATGCGCAGGGCGCGCGAGGAACTGATGCCATGCTGATGCAGGAAGAGCATGATGTTATGCACGGACTTCTGCTTCATCCAGGACTCGCGGATCTCCAGCCGCCGCTTGCGCCCGATGCCCTCGACGTCTTCGAGCCGTGCAGACTCGTTCTCGATGACCTCGAAGATGCCTTTGCCGAACTTTTTCAGCAGGCGCTTGGCATAGGCGGGACCGATGCCTTCGATCAAACCGGAACCGAGATACTTCTCGATGCCGGTTTCTGAATCCGGGCGGGTAAGGCGCAGGGCGCTGGCCTTGAATTGTGGACCGTAGTCACGGGTGGGTTCCCACACGCCTTCGGCCTCGAACTGCTCACCGGCAACGACGCGTGGGGCTTTGCCAATCAGGCTGACGGCTTCACGACGGCCCTGAGGCAGGACTTTGAGAATGCAGTAGCCCGTCTCCTCCGTGTGATAGACGACACGCTCCACCAGCCCGCGCAGGGTCTCTGGGGCAGGTGCATCGGCGGAGGAGCGGGGCGGCATGACCAGCAAGTCCTAACACGGATGGCGGCGGCTGACCAGATGGGGATGTGATCAACCAAACACAGCCTCACTGATGCGCGACTGGAGCTTGTCCAAGGTCTCTTGAGACACGATCTTCCGGCTGTGCTCGTCTTGCACGTAAATGGCATCGATGGCGACGCCTTTTTCCGTGCCGATGCGGGCATGAGTGACATTGAGGCCCAGCTTCCCGATCGCCATGAAGATGTCATAGAGGAGGCCGAGGCGGTCCACGACTTGCAGTTCGACGACGGTTTGATCTGGAGAGAGGTCGTTGTTGAGGTGCACCCGCTGCGGGATCTCTGACATCACTTCATCGTAACCCGGGATGACCTTGAGAGCCTTGGCGATGGCTGGGGCGAAGTCGAACTTCTGTGCGAGGAAAGCCTGACGCACCGCGGCCTCCACACGCAGACGTGAGGTCTTGCTGGTGACGGCGGCGAAGTTGGTGTTGCAGACACGGAAGATATCCAAAACGATGTTGTCGCCGCGCTGGTAGAGATCGGCGCTGAGGATGTTGATGCTCTCTGCCGAAAGCGCACCGGTGATGCGTGCCAGCAAGAGACGGCGATCCCAACAGGTGACGGTGAACTCGCTGTAGCCCTGTTCCACATGATCTGTCCAAGTCATGACAGGAAGCAGACCCGCCTCGGGATCTTCTTCAATGAGCTGCGTGAAGAACTGACGAAACTGGCGGATGTGAGCAGCGATCTGGGCGGTCTCGCGGAAGTTAAAATAACTGCGCGGCATGTGCTGAAAGTGGGCACTGACCTCGAGGTCAAAGTCCGCTTCCAGCGCCTTAGTCACCCCGAGACGCACATCATCCAAAGGCACCGCGGCCCGGCGCATGAAGTCGGCAGGCGCATCGAAGTATTCCAAGGTGTTGTGATACAGCTGGCGGATGGAGGCCTCTTTGTAACCTGACCAACTCGCCTCACTGGTGCCTTTGGAATCGGCATAGGTCATGACCAACAGCGTATCGAGATACTCCTTGGACTTCACGATGAAGGCGAACTCACCGATGACTTTCGGGTCATCCAGATTCGTGGTGGTCGCGGTGCGATACATCAGAAGATGATTGTCCACGAGGAAGAGCAGGAGCTTCCGCCGCTCCCCTTTGATCTGAAGACGACGGCACACGGCGTCTGCCATCAGCGTGCTTTCGGCATCGTGGGCCTTTGCATTGGCAGCGCGACCCGCGTCATGGAGGATGAGCGCGAGATACAGGATGGACGGCTGCTGCAGATCATGAAACAGCTGCTGGTAAAGACTGAGTCCGGGCTGCGGCGGCCCACCGAGTTCATCCAATTTATCCAGCGTTCTCAGGGTGTGCTCATCCGCCGTGTAGCGGTGAAAAAACTCATGCTGAACGAGGCAGGTCAGTGCCCCAAACTCCGGCAGGTAACGACCCAAGAAACCCACGCGATGCATCTGCCGCATGACACGAGCGACATCGCCCTTGTTAGAAAGCAGTGCCTCAAAAGTCTCTCGAACTCCTTTGTTATACCGATAGCTGACATTGACGAGACGGAAGCTCTCCTGCATGAGCTGGAAGAGCTCTGGGCTGAGCCGCAAATGACGCTTCTGAGTGTGCAAAAAGGTGCGCATGAGCCGCGCAGCATCCTCTTTGAAGATGTCCGCATTCTCAGGGTAGAGCCGTTCATTTTTCGCAATGAATCCATCAAACTTCTCCGTGCGTTTTTGCGCCGTCTTGCGCCGCACCATGAAGCTGAGCAGCCCCTTGCGTGTGCTCTCATCATCGAGCGATTGTAGATGAAAACGATCCATCACCTCACTGCTGCGCTGGAGGATGTCGCGCGTGGCTGTGTAATAGTCGCGCATGAAGGCCTCAATGCGCCGCAGGATGCGTTTGTGGCGATAGCCGAGATTTGTGGCGACGAAGCCCTGAAGTCTCAGAGTGAGCAGATCGGAAGCGCGCTTCTCGGTGTAGTGCATCTCATTGCGCGTGCGCAGGATGAGATCATAGGCCTGTTGGATTTCCTTCCAGCCAGCCGAGGTGAGCAATCCCTTGGCCACCAGGTCTTGGGGGTTCAGCGTGCCCAGTTTGGCATAGGTCATCCAGATCAGATTCTGGTAATCTCGCAATCCACCACAGCCACTCTTCACATTCGGCTCTTGCACGCAATGAGTGCCTCCTTGCTTCGCATGACGATTCGCCAGATCTTCCTGCCGCAGGCGCAGAAACTCAGCCTCACGCCCTGCCATGCACTCCTTGTCAAACCGCGACCGGAATTCTTCGATGGCTTGTTCCTTGCCACAGAGAAAGCGCCCTTCCATGAGAGCGGTCTTGGTCTCCATGCTTTCATTCGCCAGCTTCAAACACTCGCCCACACTGCGCGTGCCGTGACCCACCTTCAGTTTCAGGTCATAAAAAAACAGCAGGTAATCGCCAATCAACTTCGCCTGTTCAGGGGTGACGTTGGAGCTGTTTCCAGGCAGCATGAACGTGAGATCCACATCGCTGCCCGGGCTCATCACTCGGCGTCCGTAACCGCCATGCGCGACAACGCTGAAGTTCAAGGATTCACGCACCTTGGCCGGCAACGCGGCCACGCTTTCCTCCCACAGAACACGCACGATCAGGTCCATGACATCTGACCTCATGCGGCAGATTTCCACACCGCTTAGCCCGGCGCGATGTCGCTGCTTGATGCGTTGCTCCTTGATCTTCAAGAAGCGCTTCACCTGCCTCAGCGTTTCATTGCGTCCACGCGGCAGTGGGCCATCACTGATGAACTTTTTCGCACTGGCCTGGAGATGTTTTTGATACTCGCGTTCGGTCATTCGGGAGCGAAATCAAAAAGTGAGCAAAGCGTGGATCGGCCCCATGTCAGCCAGCTTGGCACGACCCTCAAGAAAACCGAGTTCGATGAAGAAGACGGAACCCAGCAAATCACCCCCAGCTTCCTGGATCAATTGCAGTGCCGCAGCCGCTGTGCCGCCCGTCGCCAAAAGATCATCCGCCAGAACAATCTTCTCCCCGGGAGCGATGGCATCGAGATGCATCTCCACGCTGTTCGTCCCATATTCCAGGCTGTAGTCCACACCGCGTGTCTGCCACGGCAGCTTGCCTTTTTTCCGCACGGGAACAAAACCCGCGCCGAGACGCTGAGCGATCATCGCCCCAAAGATGAATCCGCGTGCATCAATGCCGACGACCTTGTCCACCTTTTGACCCGCAAAGTATTCGGCCATGCCTTCAATCGCGACTCGCAGCAACTCCGCATCCGCCAGCACAGGCGTGATGTCTTTGAACAAGATGCCTGGCTGAGGAAAATCAGGCACATCACGAATGGTGGAACGGAGGGAGGCGAGGGAGTCGGGAGACATGGCGCGCCAGTGTGCGGGGCGGCGGCGGAGATGCAAGGACAGACATGCACGGCAGCAGCGCATCAAGGCACCCTTTCCACTTGGACCTCCGCCGAGGCACTGCGCCCCTGATCATCCAGAACCCGCACCTGCCACTTCCCCGCCTGCGCCCGCCAGAGCAGCGGAGTGCTGACGTCACTGGCCCCTAAAAACCGACTGCCGATGAACCAGAACACCCGCATCACACCTGGCGCTGCCGTCGCACGCAGAGGCAGGCTCTGGCGATCCGCCTGTGACATCTGAAGGGTGTAAACCAAGCCTGCCTGCGGCGAAACAATCCTCGGGGCCTGGGTTGCATCCGCCGTGACCAGAGCCGCAGCGTTTGACTCCAGCGGCGGTGGTGACTTGCGCGGCACTCCGGCGAGTCGGAACAGCTCCAGCATGTCCGGTGGCCAGAACTCATAGACCTCTCGCAGCAAAGCGCGCCCATCTTCGGCCGTCACCCGCAGTCCGCTCTCGGCATCCAGCAAGACCTCTCGATGAATTTCACAAGCCGTGATCGGCGACACCCCAGGAATAAATCCCCCTTGCACACGATGCTGACAATGCGGCGTCGGGAACTGACCTGAGACCGCGCAAAGCTCGACTTCCTTCACGTTCGCAGGGCGCGTTTCATGCTTCATAGGCAGACGCAGATGCCGAAAGGTTTCAAACAACAACGGGGCCGCGCATTCTCGTGCGATGAAAGCAGGATTGGATCGGCCATTAAAATTTCCAATCCACACGACCAGCACATAATCACCGCGGATGCCCGCAGCCCAAGCATCGCGATGACCATGTGAGGTGCCGGTTTTCCACGTGATCGAGAGATCATCCAGCGCCGGCTCGCCCTCACGAGTTCGCATCATCTCTCGGGTCAAAAAACGTGCCTCAGCACTCAGCAACGCAGGTGATGAAACGACCTCCTCATTGCCCGCGATCAACCGCACCCGACGCGCGCAACCGTCATCGGCCAGCAGGCAATAAAGCTCCGCCAATTCCTCCATCGACACCTCCCCACCTCCTAACGGCAAAGCCAGTCCATAATGCTCCGCAGGCTGCGGCAGCGCAACGCCCGAAGCTTTGAGAAACCCATACAAACCTGGCGAAGCGAGCTTTTGAGCCAGTGACACCGCAGGGATGTTGCGGCTGTGATAAAGCGCATCCCGAGCGGCTATTGGACCCGCGAAATGACGATCAAAGTTCTCAGGATTGTAACTACCAAAGGAAGTCTGGCCATCACGCAACAAGCTGTGGGGATGAATCAGGCCCTGCTGAATCGCCAAGGCATAGATGAAAGGTTTCAACGCAGAACCCGGTGAGCGACGTGCGAGCACACC
>JAIXVB010000145.1 GCA_027483245.1 Verrucomicrobiaceae bacterium
AGCTCCACGAATCGCATTGAAATCGCCCCTCAATCACCTGCCGATGGCATAGCAATCACAACTGGAGGACCTGCATCAGTAAACCTGGTCGCTCCAGTTAGGCTGGGCACCAACCAAACCTGGACTGTAGCGGATGCGACTAGCGCCCTGACACTTGGCTCGCTCCAAGGCGCAGCTGATGTGACCAAGGCTGGCTTGGGTAGGGTCATTCTTTCGGCAGCAGCGGACCCAACCTTCAATACGGCCGCGACAACTGACATCACGATCAATGCCGGAGCTCTGGAAATGCAGAATGTTGGTGCCCTTGGCACCTCGGCTAACGGAAATCTTGCCCGAATCTCTGTTGGCGGTGGAGGTCTTTTCTATTACAACAATGCGACCGCGGGCACGATTGTGAATCCGTTGACACTCAATGGTGGCACGCTGGCTGCCGGTGGTAACAGTCAGACCTACAGCGGCACTCTCAACCTTGTTGCTGATTCGACAGTCAGCACTCGTGATCTCGGGGTCACGATTGGCACCACGCGCACGGTGACCTTATCAGGTGTGATCAGTGGAGCCGGAAAGATGACGATTGATGGCAATACCGCGGTTGCCTCTGGAAGCTCCATTGCTGGCACGGTCGTAGTCACTCAAGCAAACCCCCTTTGGACCGGTGGATTCTTGCTCAAACAAGGCACGATTGATGCAAGAAATGTCGATTCCCTGGGAACAGGCGCTGCGACGGTGAATCTGGGTCGTATTCTATTCAAGGGGGCTCAGGGAACCACTTGGAACCAATTTGCGAATGGTCTGACGATCGACAATCCTGGAGGAACGGCTGTCTTTGAACTTCAACCTGATAACCAAGGCACGGTGGGTGTTTTCACCACCAATGTCACAGGCACCACAACACTAGGCAGTGCTACCTCATCTCCGATTCTTCGTGTTTTCCATGCCGACGCATTGAGTGCGACCCGATTGAGTGGTCCTGTCATTCTGGCGAACAACGCCAGCATCCACACATCAGGTGGTGGCACTGCAGGTTACCAGCCAGTCTTGATTGATGGGGTCATCTCGGATGGTGGAAACAACTTTGGTGTGAATTTTAATGGAGACGCAACTTGGGGCTCTACTGCTTATCAAGTGATCCGCCTCGCTGGTGCCAACACTTTCACCGGTACACCGACGCTGACTGCAGGAACATTGGAGTTTAGCACCGTGTCCAATGTCGGCGGCCCTGCTAGCAACCTTGGTCAAGGCAGTGCAATCTCCATTGCATCTGGCAACTTGAGCTTCATCGGCACGGTAAGCCAGACAACCGATCGTCCGATTACTCAAACGGGTTCATCAACCTACAGTGCCAATGGCACCCCAGGGGTCGCAAGCATCACTTACACTGGAGCGATTAACCCTGGTGTTAACAACTTCACACTTGGAGGCTCCGCAGGTAGTGAGGGGTTCATTACAGGCGGAATCTCACAGACGGGTGATACGGCGGATGCTACCGTCAGTGGAGGTAGCTGGACGATCTCAGGCATCGGGGGGCGTGTGGCGGATACACTGACTGTCTCGGGGGCGAGTGCCGTGCTCAATTTAGCGTCTACGACTCCCTTCTTTGTTCGCAATGATTTGATTGTGACGGGTGCGGGAAGTGTCCTGAATCTCAATGCTACAGGCGTGCTGAGCTTTAGCTCACCTACCCTCAGCGCAGATGCTTCATTGCGTGTGTACACGGGGGGTATCATCAATCTCGGTGCCAATAACTCTATTGTGACGACTGACTTTGATGGAATGCGCATCGGCACCGATGGCTCAGGAACCGGCACGCTGGACATGGGTACCTTTAACCAGACCGCTGTGGAGTTCATCCTGGGCAACCGAAACGCGGACCGTATCGGGATCGTCAATGGCACCGGAGTCTTGACGGTCACGGGAAACTTTGACCTCTACAAAGGCACGATCAACGCGAATCTGGCGAACGCCTCGGGAGCAACAGCGCTAGAAAAAATCGGCAACGGAACGGTGACGCTTGCAGGTGATAACAGTGGGCTTCTAGCAACCGCAGCCTCGATTGTTTATGAAGGCACACTGGCCCTGGATTATACCAACAACACGGCCACCAAACTTCGCACGGCGACTCAACTCGACATTCGCGGTGCCACCTTGAGTTTGATAGGCAATGCCACGACTCCTGTCAGCCAAACGATTGGTGGCCTGACACTCGGATCGGGTGGGTATTCGGTGATCTCTTTCACACCCAACGGACAAGATTTGGTTTTAAATCTCAATGCGATCACCCGCGCAACCAATGCACAGGATGGCACTTTGCGGTTTGTTTTACCCTCTGGGACTCAGAGCGTAACCAACGGTATTACTACCGATGCCACCAATAATATCACGGGTGCCAATGGCATTCTGGGTGGCTGGGCCACGGTGGATAATGGCAGTGGAGTTTGGTTTGCCAGCAATGCAACCAATGCCGCTGATGGCAATGTTGTGGCAGCGACGACGACTCTTGAAGACTCGATTGCCTCTTGGGTCACGGGCACAAACGTCAGCGATTCTTCTGGTTTCACAGGCAGTGTGACGGGGTTCAGTGTCAATAGCCTGCGCTTCAATGCAGCTGCCGGTTCTGATGTGAGTCTCGGTAACACGGGTGTGTTGGGACTCGCCAGTGGAGGTCTTTTGGTGACCAGCAATGTCAGTGGTGCCTCCAGCATTTTGGGCGGCACGCTCTTCTCAGGCGCTCAGGCGACCAATGTTCCTGAGCTCATCATCACTCAGGATAGTGCTGAGACCTTGGAGATCAGTGCTGACATCAGGACCAATTCGGCATTCACGAAGGCGGGCACTGGGACGCTGTTGCTCTCAGGCAACAATGTTTACACGGGCTTCACGGAGATTCATAACGGCACATTACAGATCAGTGGAGGCAATGCCATTGGCGACAATTCTGCGGTCACCCTCGCAGCCAGTCGCAACAGCGTTTTGCAGCTCTTGAATGATGAGACTATCGGTCGTCTCGCAGGTGGCAGCCGAAACACAGACTCCGATTTTGGAACGGTGGCCATCGGGAGCAACACCCTGACCATCAATCACAGCGCTAGCACCATTTACGCAGGCTTCCTCACTGGTGCCGGTTCGATCGTGATGAACACGGGCAGCACCGGCAATCTGAACCTGACGAACATCAGCACTGGGTTCACGGGATCGGTGGTTGTAAACGGAGGACTGTTCCAGATGAGTGGAAGCGGCCAAGTCAACGCCTCGGTATTCACCATTAATAAGGGGGGCAGCCTGCTGATCGACAACAACGGCACCACACGCTCGGGCACGCGCATCCTGGATACGACGCCCATCTTCTTGAATTCCGCCGACGGCCCGTTTAGCGGCCAGACCATTGTCCGGGGTCTGTCGATCCGAATTGACCAGAATGCGGCCACCAATGAGACGATTGGCAATCTGGTCTTCAATTCCGGGGCGAGCTACCTCTCCGGCGACGCCAGCGGAACCACGGGTCGCGCGGCGATCATTGCGGACAATTTCATCCGCAATAACTCCGCGACTGTCAATGTTCGCGCTCGAAATTTAGGTCTAGCGGCTGGGGATCGAAATAACTTCCGCATTGGCACGACGGCTAATGAAAACGCCTTCATCGCGACCATGGTGGGTGATACGGGGCTGGCTGGCACACAGAACATCAAGATCGTTCCCTGGGCCATCGGCGAGCAGACCAGCGCAGGTTTGGCAGACGCCAATATGGGCAACTCGCTGGTTACGTATGACGTGGGTAACGGCTTCAGAGCTTTGAACTTCGCCACTGAGTATGACACTCTGGCACTGGCTGCTGCCACGGACAATGTGCGTGAGTCCCTGATCGCAGATCTCACCAGCTTGGCCGGAACCACGGTTAATGCCTTGGTAATTAACAATAACAACACGGCTGCATCGACTGTGAATATCACTGGCACAGGAGCAGGGCAGTCGCTTGCTGTGACGAGCGGAGCTTTGCTCTTCACTCTGAATCCGACAGCGACGGGAGCTCACAACATCGTCCTGGGTGGTTTTGACAACGGTATCTCAGTGGGGGCGACTAACGAATACGTCTTCCATGTGGTCAACCCGTCCTCGGCAGCCTCCTC
>JAIXVB010000463.1 GCA_027483245.1 Verrucomicrobiaceae bacterium
CGTGGTGAGGAGGTGGATCGCATCGTGGGCCTTGAGTTGGGGGCGGATGATTATTTGCCGAAGACCTTCTCCTCTCGTGAGCTGCTGGCGCGGCTGCGTGCGGTGCTGCGGCGCACTGGTTGGGTGGCGGAGTCTGCCCCCCCAGCGCCCATGCATGAAATCATCGTCGGCCCCCTGCGCATCAATCCCGAGTCGCATGCCGTGGTGCTGGGTGATGAGGTCGTGCCGCTGACCCCAGCGGAGTTCGGATTGCTTTTGTGCCTGGCGAAAGTGCCGGGCCGAGTGAAAACGCGTGAGCAACTGATCGAAGAGGTGGCGGATCGTGAGTGGGATGTGTTTGACCGTGCGATCGACATGCACATCTCGGCGCTGCGGAAAAAATTGGGCGATGATCCAAAGGAGCCGCGCTTCATCAAGACCGTGCGGGGTTACGGTTATCAACTCGTCATGCCTCACCGCTGATTCCTCATGGCTCGTGTGCGACTGCCTCTGTTTGGCAAGATTCTCCTTTGGTTCCTGGTGAACCTGCTGGTGCTGGCTTTGCTCGGCGTCGGCTTCATGCGGGCGCAGTTCAAGCTGAGCCTGGACTGGATGCTCTCCGGTGAGCCCGGGGATCGAATCGCGGCGATGGGTGATGCTGTGACGGCGGAGTTTTCACAACTGCCGGAGACGGAGTGGCCAGCGAAGTTGCAGACCTATGAGATCACGCATGGGGTGACCTTTGCGCTGTTCAGCAGCAGTGGGCGGCAGGCTTTTGGCTCGCCGATCGAGGTGCCTGCGGAGGTCATGCCAAAGCTGATCGACAAACGCAGTGCCGGTGATGGACCGCCGCCACGTCGGCCCCAAGGCGCACCGCAACAACGCCCTCCTGATGCGCCGCCGAAACCGCGCTTCATGCTGCGGGCGGGGCATCCCGCGCATTACTGGGCCGGTGTGCATCTGGATCTGGTTTCGTCCGTGGATCGGCGACCGCTGACGCTGCTGATGCGGTCAAACAATCTCTCGGGGGGCGGTTTGTTCTTTGATCTCTGGCCCTGGGTCGGGCTTGCAGTGGCGGGGCTGGTGCTCTCGGCCTTGGTGTGGTTTCCCTTTGTGCGGGGCATCACCGGTTTCATCCGGGGCCTGAATGAAGCCGCAGGGCGGATTGCTCATGGCAAGTTCGATGAGCGCATCACGCAGCAGCGTCAGGATGAACTCGGCGAGCTCTCCACCTCCGTGAATGCCATGGCGGCCCAGCTGGGGGACTATGTCGCGCAGCAGCGGCGGATCACGGCGGATGTCGCGCATGAGCTGTGCTCACCGATCGCCCGCATGCAGATGGCGCTGGGGGTGATCGAGCAGCGCAGCACTCCTGAACAGGCCACTTATTTGAAGAAGCTGGACTATGAACTTCAGCACATGGCGCGGTTGGTGGAGGAGGTGCTGACTTTTTCAAAAGCAGCCACGCTCCCCGAGCGGGAGAGCCCTGAAGACATCGACCTGCGAGAGCTTCTAGAACAGGTCATCGCGAGGGAAGCGCCCGAGGCCGAGATCGTGCTTCAGGTTCCTGAAGTGAAGCTGCACAGCCTGCGAGCCGCGCTGGATCGAGCCCTGGGCAATGTGCTGCGCAATGCCGTGCGTTACGCCGCTCAGGCGGGGCCGATTCTCATTCAGGTGACTCGTTCCGCAGGGCAAACGCGAATCCTCGTCAGCGATCACGGGCCTGGGGTTCCCCCTGAATCCTTGGCGCGGTTGTTTGAGCCTTTTTACCGACCTGAAGCCGCGCGGGGAAGAAACACCGGCGGCAGTGGTCTCGGCCTAGCGATCACGAAACGTTGCATCGAAGCCTGCCACGGGCAGGTGACCGCACGCAATCGCGACTCAGGCGGCCTGGAAGTGGAGATCCTGCTCTGAGCGGGGCCAGAGAACGTAGGCTGGATGTGTTTGGCGGGTAAGACTGTGCAAAAGGTGGGTCTCAGATCCGTGAGAGTCCTTCGAACATCGCGAAGCGTCCCGGAGTGCGGTGGGAAGCGACAGCGCCACACCGCTTTCGAGTGGCCACAGTAGCCTCGTTTGACCCCATGCCTGCCCAGAAGTCCAATGCTTCAAGAAGATCTGTGGCTCCGGCGAGAGCGGTGTCGCCACACCTTCGGGGTTCTGCCACCGCACTCCGGGACGCTGTCGCGAGTGCTTGTTGAAGTGGAGTTCCTGCTTTGAGCGGGCTGCATAGATCGCTTGAGCGCTGGGAAAGTCTGGCCACACTGCGCGCCTTATGTCCGCCATTCCTGCTGAATTCTCCAACGTCACCGCTGTCACCAAGGCCAATGTTTACTTTGAAGGCAAGGTGGTCAGCCACAGCATTCTGTTTGCAGATGGCAGCAAGAAGACGCTGGGTCTGATCTATCCAGGCAGCTACCATTTCGGCACGGACAAGGCGGAGCGCATGGAGATCGTGGCAGGGTCCTGCGCGGTGAAGCTGGATGGCAGTGAGGTGACGACGAACTACGTGGGTGGTGAGTTTTTTGATGTGCCGGCGAAGTCGGGTTTCGACATCGCGGTGAGCGAAGGCATTGCTGAATACATCTGCTCGTTCATCGACTGATGTGCGGGGTTGGGGCTCTTTCCTGCCAAAGATTTTGAGTGGGAAAGGGAAGTGGACACACAAAAGGGACGCGCGGTGTCGTTAAGCCCGTGAGAACCCGCCACGTCTGTCCGCATGGAAGCCCCCGTCAACCAAGCTTGGAAATACTGTTTCGACCAAGTCGCGCCGAAGCTGCTGCTCTATGCGGTGCAGCTCTGCCCGACTCGGGCCGATGCGGAGGATGTGGTTCAGATGGCCTTTCTGCGCTGGTGGCGCCGGTTTCCTGAGGGAAATGAGGAACACATCCCGCTGCTGTATGCCGCAGTGCGCACGATCGCGCTGGATCAGCGGCGCAGTGACACCCGGCGGGTGCGGCGTGAGGCGGCTTCCGAGGTGGCTTTACCCATGGGCGATGCGCCTGTCTTTGACACCACCCCGGAGCAAAAAGAGACGGCACAAATCGTCCAGGAAGCGCTGCAAACCCTGCCTGAAGAGCAGCGCGAGGTCGTGACGCTGAAACTCTGGGGCGGACTGACCTTTGCCGAGATCGCCGAGACGACGGGCGAGTCCATCAACACGATTTCAGGCCGCTATCGTTATGCGCTGAATGCGCTGCAAAAACGGCTTTCTCCACGGCGGGAAGAGTTGGTGATCGAGCCTGAGCCTTCACCGCTTCCGAATGTGTTTTCTTTTTCTCAACCCAAGGAGGCAATCCCATGAATGACAATGACCTTGAATCCCTGCTCACCGGGCTGACCCCGCGCGCTCCCTCCGTGGAAATGCGCCAGCGTGTGGCGGCTGAAATGGAACTCGATCGGCAATGGATGCGTGCGCCGGTGCGGCATCGCTCAACCTGGAGGCTGCCCGCGTTTTGGGCCTCGGTGGGAGCAGCGGCGGCCGTGCTGGTGATGACGGTGATGCAGCCCGCTGCCACGAGATCTCCGGCCTCGATCGCCCGCGTCTCGGCTCCGCAGTCCGTGATGCCTGTGAGCACGATCCGCGAGATGGTGGACGCTCAGGATGAAGGCATTCAATACAACCAGGAGTCTCAACTGCCGGAGCAGCATGTGAAGCTGGTCTCGGTGGAGCGCCACGCGTGGATTGACCCTCGCGATGGGGCCCACATCACGGTCGAGATGCCACGCGAAGACAGCGTGATTTTGCCCGTCTCTTTTCAGTAAAACCCAACCCCCAAAAACCCAACCGATGAAACCCATTCATGCCTTATTGCTCGCCATGGCAGGCCTGCTGTTGCTGATCAACAGCCCCCTCCGTGCCCAAGAACAACCGCGCCCTCCACAGCCCCCCGAACCGCCTCGTGTCGAGGAGCCTGAGCGTCCCTCACGCCCGCGTCCACCGGAGGAAAAAGCGGTGGCGTTCATGGGCGTGCTGACGCGCAGTGTGCCACAGGAGTTGCGTGCTCAATTTTCACTGCCCGATGGTTTTGGCCTGATGGTGGATGAAGTCATGCCGGATTCTCCGGCTCAGGCGGCAGGACTGAAGGTGCATGATGTGCTGGTGAAATTTGACGATCAGCACCTGGTCAACATGGAGCAATTGCTGACGCTGGTGCGGAGCAAAAAGAAGGGCGACACCGTGGCCTTCACCGTCTTGACCGGCGGAAAGGAAAACGTCGTGAATGTGGTGATCAGCGAACGCATAATGCCTGCTCAGTCACGTTCGTCCTTTGGCCCGATGTCACGCGGAGGATCGTTTTTTGGCAACCCGGATTGGGATCGCCGTGGGCCTGACATGAATCAGGAATGGCGTGAATCGGCCGAGCGGATGCAGGATCAGATGCGCGAGTATCAGGAGCGTGTCCAAAAATGGAGCGCCGACGGTGGTCGTGGCAACTTTCCACCGCCGCCTATCTTTCGCGGTTTAGATTCCCGTGATGGCGATCGGCGTGGAGACAAAGGCTCACGTCACGAGGAGCGCGGTCCGCGTGGACCCCGCGATGGCGAGCAGCGCATGGAGCTGGAGCACCGGGAGGTTCGCGAGACCGCCAGCGTGACTCGCAGTGATGAAAGTGGCATCTACAGCCTGCGCCGTGAGGGAGATAAAACCCTGTTCACGGCCAAGCCGAAAGAAGGCCAGGAACAGAGCTGGAATCTCGACAACGAAAAAGAGCGCCAGTCCATCCCTGAACCGATGCGTGAGAAGCTGAAGATGCTGGAAGAGATCCGCGGGCAGGATCGCCATGAGTCAGGAGCAGGCGGTGATCGTCGCGGTGCGCACGAAGCACCCCAGCGTGAAAAAGGTCTTTGATTTTTGCATCCACCTGAACAACGCAACTCTCCAGAGGCATGAGGCTATTTGCCCCATGCCTCTGTTTGTTTTGACAAGAAGAACTCTCCGCTGCCAAGCTGCGATGGGGCGCGTAAAGTTATCGTCACTCCTATGGCTCACCCAGAACAATCTCAGCCCAACTTCCAATTGCCGGACACCATGCCGGTCATGGTGCTCGGGGATTGTTACCTCTTTCCCGGCTGCCTTTTACCTCTCTACATTTTCGAGGAGCGATACCGCGAGATGTTGAACTACGCCTTGAAAAAGGACCGCATGTTCTGTGTGGGCACGCGTCTGAAAGCCGGTGGATCGGCGGAATCGCTCCTGCCCGTGAGCGCGGCGGGTCTCATCCGAGTCAGCAAGAAGCAGGATGATGGAACCTCTCATGTGATGCTCCAGGGTGTACAGCGGATTCGTTTCACCGAAATCACTCAAGAAAAGCCCTTCCTCATCGCCAAGATCGAGCCGGTGCCGACGCTGATCGAGACGGAGCTTGATTACGTCAATGAGCTGAAACAGCGTTCTCTAGATCTGCTGCCGGAAGCCACCACACAGACTGGAACGGCCATGCGCTCCCTGCGCAGCACGCTGGAGGAGATGCAATGTCCCGATGCCGTCTGCGATATTTTGTCCTATCACTTTGTTCGCCGTGCCCCCGCTCTGCGTTCCCTCCTGGAAGAAACCGTGTTGGAAAAACGTTACGACACCCTGATCACCGAGCTGGAAAGACTGCGGACAGGGGGGTGATTGGCTGAGGGAAGCGAGCAGGGCTGAGAAAATCTGCCCCAGGGCTCCCCAAAAAACGCAGTTGACCCTCCCGCCGGGTGTGGCACACTCAGCGCCCTCACGCTCCGGCAAATGTGACGCCTCTTGTCCCTCGTCGGCCCCACGTGACTTCTTGACCCCTACCCAACATGAAAGAACAAGGCCATCCTACGGTTTACGAAACCACGATCACCTGCACCTGCGGCGCGGTTTATCAGACCATTTCTACCGTGCAGAACCTCAAAATCGGTATCTGCGCCGGTTGCCACCCCTACTTCACCGGTGAGCAGCGCTTCATCGACACCGCGGGTCGTGTGGACAAGTTCGCTCAGCGTTACGGCACCGCCCGCGTGCGCCGCACCGCTCCAAAGCTCAGCGACGCGACCGCTTCCTAGCTTCCAGATTGCTTTTATCAGAAAACGGTGCTCGTGCCTTCATGCACGGCACCGTTTTTTGTTTCTTCAGGGCTGATTGCCATTGCCCTGAGTTCGTAGTTCGGGCTTTAGCCCGTGATTGAGGACACCGTTTTTTTGTTACCACAGGGCTGATCGCTGACGCCCGCTTTTTATCCCCCTTTCTCTTCATGGACTACTCCCCCATCATCGTCTCCAAACGTGCCCGCCACTCTCTGCTGGAAGACCTCATGGGTCAGCCCGGGTTCTTTGATGATGCCAAGAAGTCGGGCGAACTCACCCGCGAGCACCGCATTCTGGGGAACCTGCTGGAGAATTGGGATGCGTATCAAAAGCAACTTCAAGAACTGGCCGAAAGCCAAGACATGCTGAAGTCGGGGGATCCTGAATTTGCCGAAATGGCGGCGGCGGAGATTCCGCTGATCGAAAAACGAGTCGAAGAACTGGAGAAAGCCGTTCAGTTTTCGATCCTCCCACCTGACCCTCTCGAGGGGCGCGATGCGCTTTTGGAAATCCGTGCGGGGACAGGTGGGGACGAAGCCTCCCTCTTCGCGGCGGATTTGGTGCGCATGTATTCTCGGTATGCGGAAACCTGCGGTTGGAAGGTGGAGACCCTGGAGTCGAGCCCCTCCGATGTGGGTGGCTTCAAGGAAATCGTCATGAAAGTCGCCGGAGAAGATGTCTTCCGCGTGCTCAAGTATGAAAGCGGCGTGCATCGTGTGCAGCGTGTGCCTGCTACCGAAGCCCAGGGCCGTATTCACACCTCAGCAGCCACCGTGGCCGTGCTGCCAGAGGCTGAAGAGGTGGACTTTGAACTGAAGTCGGATGAGGTCCGCATTGAGGTTTGTCGTTCCTCGGGTGCTGGTGGCCAGGGCGTGAATACCACAGACTCTGCCGTGCAGGTCCTGCACATCCCCACGGGCACCATCGTGCGCTGTCAGGACGGACGCAGTCAGATCAAAAACAAAGAAAAGGCGCTCACCATTCTGCGCTCTCGTTTGCTCGAGAGAAAGCAGCAGGAGGAAGCCGCCAAATACTCCGCGCATCGGCGCAATCTCATCGGCAGTGGTGGGCGCGAGGAAAAAATCCGCACCTACAACTACCC
>JAIXVB010000181.1 GCA_027483245.1 Verrucomicrobiaceae bacterium
AGAAATTACTTGATTCGAGGCTGTTCAAACGCGGAATCACTGGCCAGGATGAGACAATTGTGACATGGCAGCTCAGTTGCTTAATCTGAATCCTCAACATCCATGAAATCCTCCTTCCTCCGTGCCTTGGCGGTGATGTTTTTGCCGTGTTTTCTGCACGCGGTGGACACGACTCCGCCGACTCTCAGCATCACCCATTCCTGGGTGGAGAAGGTGGGCAATGTGATTCGTTTCAAGATGATCTTGGATCCGCGAGACGACACTGGTTTTGAGCAGTTTCAGGCCATCGAGTTTCGCACGAAGCTGAACAGCACCGCAGCTATCCCGGCCTCGGCCCCGTGGAATGAGGTGCGTTACCCCTGGGTTCAGGGGCAGCCGTTCGACATCGGCTTCAATTGCACGTCCCTGGTGGTGGAGTTGCGGGCGGTGGATGCTGCCGGAAATCGCTCGGCCCTCCAGCGGCGCACGTTTGCCTCGCCATTCCCCTTTAGCCCAGCGCCGAACTTGGAACCGAAATTTGGCGGAACTGTGTCTCTCAACGGTCCTGGTTTGGATTGCCGTGGCCTCTTTGCTGCCCCTTTTGATACCGAGGGTTATGGCGATGACGTCCTGCAAGTGGATCGCGCCAGTGGGGTGGTCTCGGTGCGTCGTCAGGGCGGGGGCGGTGTTTTTGTGACGAATAGTTTCACCCTCACACCCGGTTCCATCAACGACAGCGCCGTGGGAGATTTCAATGGCGACGGCAGACCAGACATCGCCATCGTGGTCGATAACACGCTGAAGCTTTACATGAACGAAGGCGTGGTGAGTGGCCAGTTGGAGTTCACGGAAACCTCCGCGCTGGGGCTGCTGACCACCGGGATTTCCACGGTCCAATACGTCGCCGTGGTGGATGTCACCGGGGAAGGCAAGCCGGACATTGTCATCAGTGGCATGGGGGATGATGGCCAGGGTGGATCGGTGGCCAAGATCGGTCACCTGCTGAACAACGCGCAGTTCAATCTCTCGGCCTCGAACCATGCCGTGGCTGCCGCGGGCACGGTGGCAGGTCGCATCGGCCTGGGAGATGTCTCGGGAGATGGTCACCTGGATGTGGTGATGGTGGACCCGGTGAACCGAAACGTGGTGTTTTTCCGCAATCAAGGCAACGGGGCGTTTTATGGTGAAGACGCTGCCACCGCTGACCTGCGTCCGCAGGTGACTTTCACGGACTTGGCAGCGAAATCCCTGGCCGTGGGAGATGTGACGGGTGATGGCCGCGCGGATGCGGTGATCACCAAACATTTGTTCGGAAGCATCAATCCCAATGATCCCAACGACACACGCAACTATGAGTTCTGGCAGCTGCTGGATAGCCGGGGCACCGGGCCCCTGCGCGCGACGGGCACCTACGTGGTCAGTGAGGGGCCGCCAACGGACACGCCTGTGGAGTTCAAGTCGGACGTCATGCTCCAGGATTTGACGGGGGACCTTTTTCCAGAGCTGATCTTCTCCAGCCATTTTGAGCCGGGTGCCAATGGTCAGCCGGACGGTGGGGTGGCCGCTTTTCGCGTGGTGCCACAACTCAATGCCGAAAACCTGCTGATGAGTTTTTCGATCTCCAAAGCTTCGACCTCCACAGGTGCAGCGGGCCCGCACCGTCTCACGACCGGTCGTTTCAGTGGCAACGCGAAACGTGACATCCTGGTGGCCAATTCCGGGGCACCGGAGATCAAATGGGTGTTTAACACCTACAACCCCCTTTCCAAGGACACCGATCTGGCCGGCGGAGTCAGCACGGACTCGGATGAAAAAGGCACGGCTTCTGCCAGTGGCGTGCTGAGCTACATCGAATACGTCGGTGGCCACATCAACTACTCCCTGAACTACGTGAACAATACCTCCGCGCCCATCCTGGGGGCGGTGCTGGAGTGCGCTCTGCCGGTGGATACCTCGCTGAAGACTGCAGACGAAGGCCATGTCGTCAGTGGCACAGGCGCTGCGCGTGTCGTGCGCTGGACGCTGGACCTGCCTGCGGGCAGCTCGGGGGTGAAAAACTTCAAGCTGCGTCTCGATGCAGGCCGAGCAGGCACTCTTTTGGCACCCAAAATCACCCTCAAAAAGGGCACGGTCACCCTGGTCAGCAAGACCATGCCTCAGGTGAGAATCGCGGCGAACAATTTCACCGTCATCCCGAACAGTGCGACTCAGAATTGGTTCTTCAGCTACAAACCGGCTGCGATTCCAGACTATTCGATCGGTGCGGTGCAGGTCAGCCAAAACGGCATCGATTGGACCGGCCTCCCCGCAGACTTCATGACCAAGTCTCCCGGCACGGTCCCGGAATACACGCTGACTTCCAACGCCATTCCCCCAGGCAGTCGCTTTTTCCGTGCGCTGATGCGGACCGATGAGGGCAGCTACCAATACTCCTCCGTTTTCACCAATGTACTTCCGCCGACTCTGCTAACCAAGATCACCACGAAGTCCACCGCCACCGTCCCACCGAAGTCCGGTCAGGCATGGACCTTTGTCGCCAGCAACACCAGCACGGCGGCCAATGTCAGCGTGCGCTTTCAGTCCACCGAAACGCCTTTTCTTGAAAACACCTGGACGGACCTGCCCCAATACACTCCGACGGTCCGCGCAGGCAGTGTCTGGACCTCGAACACCTTCAATGTGCCCTCCGGCACCCGTTACTTCCGCGCTATTGCCGCAGCACCAGGCTGGGTGGATAGCATTTCTGGCAACATCGGACCGGTCACCGTCACGCCTTCAGCGCTGAGCCTACCGGATTTCACTTTCTTCCACATCGATTTTGTCGATCCAGCACGCAGCGGCAAGCCTGCTACTTTTTATGCTACCACGCCATCGGTCGGTGGCTCCAAGGTGCGCTTTCAGTCCAAGCTGCAAAGTGAAGATGATAGCAAATGGGCAGACCTGCCCGATGGCGTGGCTGTGCCCACCGGCACCAAATGGGCGCTGAAGACCAGCCAAATGCCCGTGGGCCTGCGGAACTGGCGCGCCATTTCGTCTGCTCCAGGTTACCTCAGTAACACGAGCTGGGTTTACGACTTTGAAGTCCTGCCGCCGCTGCTTCCACAGATTCCCACCTACTTTGGAAACTTCACGGCTCCCGTTCAGGGTGGGGTGGTCAAAGCGGGAACGCTCTCCGTGTCTCTGCCCGTGCATGACTACAATGGCGTGCAGAGCGTGCAGCTCCAGTTCGCCACCACCACAGTGCCGTTCAAGACCATCGCCGGCAGCAACATGACCCAGACGCCGAATACGACCACATACACCTCCAACATCAATTTCACGGGCTCCGGCATCCTGTTTTTGCGTGCGGTGGTGGTGGATGGTTTTGATCCCTC
Organism: Verrucomicrobiaceae bacterium; assembly: GCA_027483245.1. Taxonomy (GTDB): domain Bacteria; phylum Verrucomicrobiota; class Verrucomicrobiia; order Verrucomicrobiales; family Verrucomicrobiaceae; genus Prosthecobacter. The sequence continues at coordinate 3,354 of JAIXVB010000181.1, forward strand.
CGAGGTCAGCTACTCGCCGCATGTGACCGTGACGGTAGGCCAGGGGAATGGCTCTGCGGCACCGACTTTTGTCTCATTGTCCAGGACCTTCGTCCAGTCCACCCCGAAGGCGCGCGGCTCTGCGACGATCAAGGCTAAGATTGGCGATGACAAGCAGGTGTACCGTTCCTACCTCCACCGCGCCACCGCTGGCGGAGAATACATCAGCACCGTGGGAGAAATGATCCGCGCTGGGAATACCAATCCCGCCGACTTCAGTTGCACAGACATCAATCTCCCGGACGGCACCTATTACTATCGGGTGGTTGCGGAAGACTTCGACGGCATGGAGCGCGTCTCCGGTGCCATCGGCCCGGTCGTCATCGCCACACCCCAGCCGCCGCCACCGCCGCAGCCTGTCAACATCGACGTCGCGGTGTCCTCCCGCTTCGTCAGCCCCACGGTGCCCACCGGCAAATACAACCATGCGTCCATGCCGTATCCCGATGTCAGCAACATCAGCTTTTCCTTCAGCGGACTGCCCACGACTCCGACGACCTTCCATGTCTTCCGTGTGAAGAATGCCGACGGTTCTGCCACCGGCTGGGACGTCAACCAGACGACTTGGAAACTGGCCAACACGAAGGCTTCTGGGACGGTTAAATTTCCTGCACCTTTCTGGACGGTTGACACCAAGAACCCTTACGCTGGAGAGGGCACCTATCGCATCGTGGTCATGCAGGGTGGGGTGCAACTGCCCGCAGGCAGTGGCGAGCGCGAGTTCACGGTGGGCCACGCCTGGAACTTGCCCAACACCTTCACGACCCTGGACTATGGCCTCTACTGGTTCAAGGACGGCAAGAACGCGCTGCGCTGCCGCGATTCCCAGGACGACGAGTACTTTGACCGCAGCAAACCTACCGTCATCTATGTTCACGGTTGGCAGCCGAACGAGGTGGGCCTGAAGCGCCGTGAAAGCTGGACCCGCGAGGATCCCTACACCAAAAAATCTTATGACATGGTGCAATACTGGAAGAAACAGGGATACAACGTGGGCCTGTTCAGTTGGAATCAGTTTGGCAACTCGCCGAATGCGGATGGCCTCATCTATTCGCAGACGAACATCTACAACGGCAAGGTGTATCAGCAGATCGATCTGCTCCCGGACGGACACAGCATCATCTACGGCCTCTACGGCGGTTACGACACCAAGGAGAAGAAGGGCATCGTCAACTATGAATACGCCATGCCCGGCGGCATCAACGGGCACATCGCCGGCAAAGGTGTCAGCGACCTCCTCTTTGATGAGCTGGAACGTTGCATGAAATACTATCCACGTGATCACGATGCAGGTCGTGAGTTCCGGATCATCGGCCACTCCCTCGGCACTCAAGTGGTGGGTGAGGCCATGTGGAAGGTCTTGAAGGATCCCGGTCGCGGCGTGCCAATTCCTGACCGCATCTGCTTGCTCGAGATCGCTCAGTCGAATGTGGGCACCATTCTGCCGGCACCGAACAGCCACTTAACGATCAATCAGAACCAACTCGCCAATCTCCAGGAACTTATCGATAACGGAGTCGCCATCGAATCTTACCAGAGCACCGACCTAGCCAGCCTACTTGGTGCCGCGCTTTCCAAAGTGGGCGACCAGCACGACCTCACGGCCTATGCGCGAGTGCGGCCTGATCACATCAAACCCTGGGACGTGCAGCACAGTCACAACGACATTCCGCGCTGGTACATGCACTCCTTCGACTACAACGAATTCCCCGCTTACACGTATTGGTCACCGTTCGTCAAACGCGACTACGTCGGCAAAGCCCTCTCCGCCAGTTCACACATCGATTGGGTCTATACTCTCATGGGCACTCAGTTCTGGTATGAGCAGAGCGAGGGCAAAAACTCTTTCCAGGTCAACGACGATCAGTTCGAGCTCCACGATGATCGCAATCAGTAGCTAAAATCGCAG
>JAIXVB010000649.1 GCA_027483245.1 Verrucomicrobiaceae bacterium
GCCGAGGCCTCGCCGGAGGAATTGATCCGGCGTGTTTATTTCGATCTGCATGGCCTGCCACCGACGCCTGAAGAAGTCGCTGCCTTCATCCAAGAAAGTCAAAAGCCTGCGGGTGCCCAAAAAGCCTATGAAACGCTGGTGGACAAACTTTTGGCCAGTCCACGTTACGGCGAACGCTGGGCTCAGCACTGGCTGGACCTCGCAAGATACGCCGAATCCGAGGGCTATCGCCTCGACGCCTACCGCCCCAATGTCTGGCCTTACCGTGATTACGTCATCGAGTCCCTGAACTCCGACAAACCCTACGATCAGTTTGTCCGTGAGCAAATCGCCGGGGATGAGATCGATCCGAGCAACCCCAAGGTCACCATCGGCACCGCTTTTTTGCGTCACACGATTTATGAGTATAACCAACGGGACGTCGAGACTCAGTGGCAAAACATCAAGAACGAAGTCACAGGCGTCACTGCCGATGTGTTCTTGGGCCTGAGCGTCCAGTGTGCCCAATGCCACGATCACAAATTCGATCCGATCCTCCACAAGGATTACTTCCGCCTTCAGGCCTTCTTTTCGAACATCACCTGGCCGGATGACAAACCTCTCGCGACCCCTGAGGAGATCAAAGCGCACGATGTCCAACTGGCCCTCTGGAAAGAAGCTGCCAAGGAACCCCTCGCGGTGATCGATAGCATCATCGAGCCGCGCATCGTCAATGCCCAAAACAGCGCCATGGAAAAGTTCCCTGCGGAGGTGGTGGCCATGTGGAAAAAACCACGCGAACAACGCACCGCCTGGGAAGAGCAGGTCGTCCAGCTCGCCTGGCGTCAGGCCGAGTATGAGCGTTATCGGTTCAAGACCGATAAGATCAAAGAGCCCGAACAATCCAAACTCAAAGCGGCTCAAGAACAGTTGGCACAGTTTGATGCGCTCAAACCCAAGCCCCTGCTGTCCAGTTACATCATCGGCGAGACCGGCGGTGCCCCTGGAGTCACCAAGTTCAAAGCGCGGCGCACGGGAGACACGGAGGTCAATCCAGGCTTCCTCTCCATCATGGATCCCACCGATGCCAAGCTGCCTGACATTTCGCCTGGATCCGCGACCACCGGACGCCGCACCGTTCTGGCCAACTGGCTGACGCGTGATGACAACCCGCTCACCACGCGTGTCATCGTCAATCGTGTGTGGCAGTATCACTTCGGGCGCGGGCTTGTCTCCACCCCGAGTGACTTCGGTCGGCTGGGTGAAAAACCCTCGCACCCTGAACTGCTGGATTGGCTAACGACAGAGTTTGTCAAAGGCGGCTGGAAGTTTAAACCACTGCACAAGACCATCCTCATGTCGGCGACTTATCGCCAGACAGCGCTGCGCGCGCCGAAGCAGAAAGAGCTCACCACCGACCCTGAAAACCGTCTTCTGTGGCGTTTCCATCCGCGTCGTCTCGATGCGGAACAAGCGCGTGACTCCGTGCTCTTTGCCAGTGGTGAACTGGACACCACGATGGGTGGCGAGGGCGTGCCTGCTGCGAAACCGCGCCGCAGCATTTACACCCGCAAAATTCGCAACACGCAGGATGAGTTTCTGGCCAGTCTCGATGCCCCTCCTGGCTTCAGCAGTCTGCCCACACGTGACTCCACCACGACCGCGACTCAGAGCCTGCTCATGATCAATGGTGACTGGCCCCTGGAACGCGCCCGTGCCATGGCCACGAGCCTCACCAACAGCAAACCCAAGAACGACGCCGAAGTCATCGAGCGTGCTTACACCTTGGCCTTTTCTCGCAAACCCAACGCGACCGAGAAAAAGGATGCCTTGGCCTTCCTCACCGCTCAGCGAAGTCAGCTCAAGCGTGAAGCTCCGCCGAAACCTGTCGAGGTGCCCGCCATCGCCGCTGCCGCCACTTACTTCGGTTCCGCCGGAGTTTCGAAGACCGCGAAAACCTTGGTTCACACGCCAGGGACTTCGCATGAAAAACTGCGCGTCGTTGAGACCGGTCGCATCGAAGGCAATGAATTCGCCATCGAAGCGGTCGTCAACCTCACCAGCCTTTACCCAAGTGGAGCCGTTCGCACCATTGCCTCCCGTTGGGATAACAATAAAGCGGATCATGGCTGGGCACTCGGAGTCACCAGCGAAAAATCGGCTTACAAACCCAACAACCTCATCGTCCAGCTCAACGGCGAAGACTTCCAAGGCAGCCTCATGTATGAAGTCGTCGCCTCCGGCCTGCGCATTCCATTGGGCAAGCCCTACTACGTCGCAGCTGCCATCAACAACGAACCTGCCGAAGGTCAAAAGTTCGGTGGCACCATCACCTTTTACGCCCGCGACCTCAGCGACCCTCAAGCCCCCATGCAATCCGTCACCGTGCCTCACCAGGTCTGCGGCGCTTATGTCAATGCCGAGCGCGGGCTCTACATTGGCGGACGTGAAAAAGACAAGAGCAGCCTCTGGCATGGGGCCATTGCTCGAGTCGCTCTGCGTCAGGGTCCCCTGGATGGCGGCAAGCTCATGGCCTGGGTCGGCGCTACCGATGCCAGCTGTGTGATCGATGTGAATGCCGACACCCTCCCGGAGATGCTCAAAGGCGATGTGAAAACCGCCTGGAAATGGGAATCGACCGCCCCAGCCGCCACGCGCAAAGGCAGCCTCGACCCCAACAAAGAAGCCCTCGCCGATCTCTGCCACGTCCTGCTCAACGCCAACGAATTCTTCTACCTGCATTGAGCCTGTTGAGAGGGTGGCTTGTTTGAGGCTTTAAACAATTGGTTACTCCAGCCTTTGTTGGCCGGGAAAATCAGCATGCTCACGTCACCCCAAAAATCCAGCCCTCGTAGGCAGCCTGGGCTTTGTCTTTGTTGGTGAGCGTTGGGTGCAGGAGTTGGGGCAGTTCGCCTCGTTGGTCGGCTTGGCGCAGCCATTCGGCCACGGTGTAGGCGTCGTGTTGATCGGGGGTGCGGTCGGCTCGATCAAAGGCGTGACTCCAGAGGGAGGGATACACTTCGGTGATCATGGATTTTCCGGCTGGGATGTCCCAGCCATCGAAGGGCCAGGCATGCAACGGAGAGCCGAAGTGCTGACGCAGAAAGTGCAGCCAGGGCAGGCCTGTGTGCGTGGACTTGGCGACGGAGCCGGGGACATCAAAATGAAAGACGGACTTGGCTCCACCGGCGCGTTTTTCACAGAGTCGGCGCCAGGTGCTGCGACCGCTGCGGGCAGTGCCCTGGCCTGTGAGGCCTTGGCGAATCGAGTCCACGGTCACCTCAGGTTTATCGGTGGGCCAATGCTGGTGGAAATCGGCCAAAAAAGTGTCCCAGCTCAGAGGCAGTTCATGTGCCTCAAAATACTCGCGAGGAAAAGAAAAACCGTGATCGATGCCCACGCAGGTGGGGACGGTGTCGGTGAGTTTTTCGACCAACCAGTGAGCGATGCCGGCACGCGTCCAGTGTTTGCGTGTGCCTGTCGGAGGCTGGACTTCGACCGCTTCCGAGGAGGTGGTGGCCTCATACACGCGCAGACCTTTCAGGCTGGCTGTCGCGGTCCCGGCACCGGAGTAGTCGATACCGATGTAGCGCGTGAAGAGGCTCATCAACGGTGGTTTAGCTAACCTTCAGCAGCTCGACGTCGAAGATCAGGGCCTCATTGGGGCCGATGTCGCGACCGGCACCACGTGGGCCGTAAGCAAGCTTCGAGGGGATGTAGAAGCGGAATTTGGCCCCTTCCTTCATGAGTTGCACGCCTTCTGTCCAGCCTGCGATGACGCGATTCAAAGGAAACTCGATGGGTTCTTTGCGGCGGTAGGAGCTGTCGAAGACTTTGCCATCGATCAGGGTGCC
>JAIXVB010000514.1 GCA_027483245.1 Verrucomicrobiaceae bacterium
ACCCAAGACCCTCTATTTTAAATGAGCCAAAACATCGCCTTTGTCGGAGTCGGACGCATGGGAGCCAACATGGCCCGCCGTCTCAAAGATTGTGGATACACCGTCACCGCCGTCTATGATAGCCACCGGCCCATCGCCACCGCCCTCGCCGCTGAGCTGGGCTGTGCAGCTCCGGAGACACTGGCTGAAGTAACTGCCGCTGCAGACATCATCTTCACCGTCGTCAGCAACGATGCCTCCATGCAGGGCATCTTCTTCGGTGAAAACGACCATCTGTTGATCAACGCCACGGGCAAGATCTTCATCAACTGCGCCACGGTCTCCCCGGGCATTCATTGCCAGGTTTATGATGCGGCGAAAACCGTGGGCGCGCACAGCCTGGAAGCCAGCATGGCCTCCAGCATCAGCCATGCTCGCGAGGGTAAACTTTACCTCATGCTGGCTGGAGATGAGGCGGTTTACACCCAGGTGCTGCCGGTCCTGGAGCAGATGAGCGTCAATCGCCGGTTTGTCGGTGCCCCGGGTCGGGCAGCCGAGGTCAAAGCACTGGTGAACATGGTCATGAACATCAACACCGCCGGATTGGCCGAAGGTCTTGGCCTCGCCGCAGCCCTGGGTCATGACCTGGAGATGATCCGTGAAGTTTTCAGTCAAACCGGTGCGAACAGCCGCGTGCTGGAAACGGATGCGGGCGACATGGTCGCGCGTGAGCATGACTGCTGGTTCTCCGCGGAACATGCGGCCAAAGACAGTGGCATCGCCGCAGGCATGGCCGAAAGTGTCGGGCTGAATCTGCCACTGAACTTGGCCACGATCGATCAGTATCAAAAGATGGTGAGTCTGGGTCTTGGCGGGCTGGATAAATCGGGCATCGCTGAACTGACCTTCAAAGGTCGTCACGCCTGATTGCGACAGCGGCCTGGTTTTTGATGCGTCGAGTGAGGGGCTTCAGAAAAGCCTTCACTCGATGCCGACACTCACTTGATGAAACGGAACTCAGGTGTGGCCCAAAGGGTCTGAATCAACTGAGCCCAGGCATCTCGCTGCTCATCCTGCGTTGCATTGCCAGAGAGCGAAGCACCGAGATAATCGAGAGCGATTGCTTGCTCCTTGCTCGTGGGTTCCCGATGCAGGGATTGGCGATAGGCTTCGGTCAGTGCCTGCGGTGCTGAGGCCTCTTCGCTCAGCACTCGTGAGGCTGCCGAACGTGCGAGCTCGATGACCTGAGGATGATTCATCAAATATAGCGCCTGAGTCGCCACCGTGCTCGTCGTGCGCTGACCGATCGGTTGATTGATGTCCGCAAAGTCAAACACCTCAAACAACGGGTGCCGCACATTGCGGAAGGCTGCCGCATAGACACTGCGACGCGTGTCATTGAAGGCGTAACCGTATTCCAAGTTCTGAACCGTGCTGTCATTGGAGTCCACCGCCTTCACATCCCCCACATTGGGCCCCGCCCAGCGTGCATCCACTTGGCCCGCAGCGACCAGCATCGCATCTCGGAGGCACTCCGCATCCAGACGTTTGCGGTTCATTCGACTGAGCAGACGGTTGTCAGGATCGATGGCACTGACCTTTTGAAGTTGAGCTTCGGACGGCGATTCAGAGGCCATTCGATAGGTCTGCGACATCACCATCTCTTTGATGAGGTGTTTTAAATTCCAGCCATCTTCGACAAATTTCACAGCCAGGTGATCCAACAACTCAGGGTGTGAGGGCAGCTCACCGGTGATGCCAAAATTGTCCGTGGTGCGAACGAGGCCAACCCCGAACAACCAGTGCCAGACACGGTTCACAAAGACCCGCGCCGTCAGGGGATGATCCCGATGCGTCATCCACTGCGCCAACTGCAAACGGCCACTTTGATCCGCTGGAATGCTGGGCACGCCAGGCACCTTCATCGCCACTTGCAGGAATCCACGGGGCACCGGGGCTCCCAGATTGCGAATACTGCCGCGAATGTGAACACGGGCATCTTCGGGTTTCTCATCCTCCGCCACCGTCATGGCTTCAGGCCGCGTCGGACCGGTTTTTTGCAGGCTTTTCACCTGCTTCTGCAAATCGGCCAAACGCACTTTGATCCCAGCCTCCTGGGTGCTGACGGCCTCCGCTGGCATCGCGGGCATCTCGGCATCTGCGGGCAAAAACTGCACCGCATCCACCGTCACGTAACCCTCTGCTCCTGCATTGGAAAGCATCACAAAGTTCTGACCCGTCGTCTCAAATCGAAAGGTGCCCAAGGAGGCAAACTGAAGCCCATTCAAACTCTCCGTGGTCTGCTTGAAATAGATCAGCTCCTCCCCATCCGCATGAAAGATGGTGATGGGAACACGAGTCGCCCGATCCGGTCCGCTGCTGTAGGCCAGCCGCACTTCATAGCGCCCCGCCACCGGGAGCTTGGGAGCAAAGGAGATGGTCTTTTCACCGCGACCTTCATTCAAATCATGCGCATAGCCGCCGCCAATGAACGGCGGGTAACGATGGCTCAACTTCCAATCTCCCACCTTTTGTGCTTCCAGGTCATCGACCACCACGCCTGGCAAATCCTTGGCAGCTATCATCTTGCGAGTTCGCAAGGCAGCACCGCCGACATCCCGCAGTTGATCTTTGAGCAGGCCAATTTCGCGCGTCAACTCCGCGATTTGTTGTTCCTTTGCCTTCATCTGCGCCTCTTCAGAGCCTTCAAACGGCAGCGGCGTATCGATCCAGTGTGCCACATTGTCCGTGTAGTTTTTCAGCGTTCGTGTACTGCGAAAGATGCCCGCCAGAGCGTAATAATCGCGCGTCGGAATCGGATCGAATTTGTGATCATGACAGCGGGCACAACCAATCGTCATGCCCAGGAACGATTTGCCAATCGTGTCCAACTGCTCATCGACGATGTCCATGCGCAGCATCTGTTTGTCCTGCTCCTCATAATTGGTTGGGCCTAAAGCCAGGAAACCTGTCGCTGTCAGATGTTGGCGACGTTCCTTCGCATCCTTGGCCGGCAGGAGATCCCCGGCGATCATTTGAGTGATCATGCGATCCACGGGCAACTCCTCTCGCAAGGCCTCCAGCAGGTAATCTCGAAACCTCCAAGCGTCCTTGAACGGCAATGAACGCCCGCCACCGGAGGACTCCGCAAAACGGGTCAGGTCCATGAAGTGGGAGGCCCAACGCTCCGCGAAGGCAGGGCTCGCGAGCAGTCGATCCACCTGGGCTTCGTGGCTTTCATTCGCGACCCCCGACTCCGGTGGCAGGCCAGTGAGATCAAAGGCCAGCCTGCGCGCCAAGACCTGCGCCTCCGCCGGTGGGGCAGGCCGCAATCCCACTGTTTCCAGTTTGGCGAGGATGAAACGATCCAAACTTTGAAGGGCCCAACCAGAGTTCTTCACCGCAGGCACGGGCGCGAGGACAGGTCGTTGAAAGGACCAGAAACTGCCATCGGCCTTGACCGTGTGGTGACTGCTTTTGGCACTCGGTGCTGTGTCTCGTGGGTCGTGAGCACCACTGGCGATCCATGTTTTCAGATCCTCCAATGCCGCTGCGGGCAGCTTCTTTTTCGGCGGCATTTTCAGGTCTCTGTCCTGATAACTGACCACCTTCCACAGCAAACTCTCCTCCACCTTTCCAGGCACAATCGCCGCCCCCGAATCTCCGCCTGTCTGCCACCCTGCCTGATGATCCAGACGCAGGCTGCCCTTTTGTTTCTCAGCCCCATGACATTCCTGGCAGTGCTCGATCAACAGCGGGCGAATGCGTTTTTCGAAGAACTCCTCCGCCTCAGTCGCCTCCGCTACCGCAGGCAACAGCGGCAGGAAAAGATAGCAAAGGAGGGGACGAGGCTTCAGCATGCGGGCAGCAGGCTAACGGAATCTATGTCAACGCTCTTTCAGGGGCTGCCTCATCCACGGCCACCTCTTGCACCGGTTCAGACGCCTCGCTCACAGGTTCATCTCCCTCCGCTTCAACGGCCTCCTCATCGTCATCTGATAGAGACTCCTGATAGAGCAGGTCGTATTCTTCCTTGGTATCCATGTAGCGCTGGTCCGCGCGTCGCAGACGCCGCGCCATCTGTCCACACAACCAAGAAAGAACCTCACGGGCAATGACCAAGTCATCGGAGATCATGGCATCGAGCTGCACTTTTTCGATCTTCCAAAGTTCACCATCCGTCATGGCAATGATCGTCGCTCGGGCACCGATCGGGTGGAAGAGATTGACCTCGCCAAAGGACTGCCCGCGTTTGATCGAGCTCAACTGCATGAACGAGTGCTCATTGATCTGCCGCCGAGGCGAGAGAACCCCATTCAGAACCAAGTAGAGCCCCGAATGAATCTCCCCTTCTCTCATGATGATTTCACCTTTTGAAAAAGCATGAAACTCACCGCAGATGGCCAGCAGCTGTCGGCGCTCAGGATCGAGCTTCTTGGCCAGACCGTAGGCAGGAACCGTGAGACGTTTGATTTGTCGCATGTTTGAGAGTGTAAGGGGGCGACGCAAAATCTGGCAAGATTAGAAACATTGGCGGCCCTGGTCCCCAGCGACTCCTTGAAAGAGGCGGGCTTTTCGAAGGGTAATCCTTTTGTCTGGCACAAGAGTGGCTCCCCCCACGTAGCCCTCTGCCGACAAAAAGATCCCCCCATGGTCATTCGACATCTGCCTTTTCTCTCGCTTTTCACGTCCTGGCTCTGCCTGGGCGCAACCCTGCACGCGGCCACGCCCCCTCATCCTGGGGCCGTGATTTACGACAAACTCTGCCTCGAATGCCACGGCAAGAACGGTGAAGGCGTGTCGGGCAAGTATGACGAGCCGCTGATCGGAGATCGCACCCTCGAAGCGCTGGCCCGCAAGATCGAAAAAACCATGCCGGAGGACAACGAAGGTGCCTGCGTGGGTGAGGATGCCAAACAAGTGGCTGCCTATATTTACGAGACCTTTTATTCGCCCGAAGCTCAGGCACGCACACGCCCGCCGACCCAAGAACTCACCCGCCTGACCATCCCGCAATACCGTGCGACGGTGATGGATCTCATCGGTCGCTTTCATCAGGGACCTGGTTTTGATCGCCCGGTGAATGCAGAAACCGGAATCAAGGGATTCTACCGTGGGTTCGAGCACCCCAAACCCGAGGAAAAAAAGCCTGAGGAGAAATTGGCCGAACAAAAGAAACTGGAAGAACTGCAAGCCGCCAAGGCGGAAGAAAAAGTCATCGCCGCAGCCAAAAAAGACCTGCAAAAGGCCATCGAACGTCGCCAACGTGAGCAGCGCGAACAGGAAGAAAAGCGCAAGAAAGTGCCGCATCGTTTTGAGCGACTCGATGGCCAAATCGCCTTTCACTTTGGGGCCGACAGTCCTGACAAAGAAAAGCTGATCTCGGAGGAGTTTAACATCCGCTGGGATGGCAGCGTGATCGCCGAAGAAACAGGGCTCTATGAGTTCATCATCAAGACCGAAAACGGCGCGCGTCTGTGGGTGAATGATGATCGCAATGAACTAATCGACGCCTGGGTCAGCAGCGGTCCCGACGTGCGCGAGGAGAAAAAGACCATCTACCTCGTCGGAGGTCGGGCCTATCGATTGATTTTGGAGCACTTTAAATTCAAAGAAAAATCCGCCTCCATCGAGCTCTGGTGGAAGCCCCCACACGGCGTGGCGGAAATCATCCCTCAACACGCGCTGCGCACGGATCGCCCCCAGACCTTGATGATCGTTAGCACGAACTTCCCGGCCGATGACCGCAGCGTCGGTTATGAGCGTGGATCGAGCATCAGCAAAGCCTGGGATCAAGCCACCACGGAAGCCGCCATCGCCGTTGCCGAGCGAGTGGAGACCAGCCTGGATCGTTTTGCAGGAGCCAAACCGGATGCACCTGACCGTGTGGAGAAGCTCAAGAAGTTCGCTCAACTCTTTGTCGAGACCGCTTTCCGTCATCCCCTGAGCGAGGAACAAAAGCAGCTGTATTTGGAAACTCATTTCAAGAGCGCCAAAACACCCGAACAAGCCGTGAAACGCATCGTGCTCTTCACGCTGAAATCCCCCCATTTTCTCTACCCCGATCTGCGTGAAACCGAGCAACCCACGGATTACGATGTGGCCTCACGATTGGCTCTGGCGCTGTGGGACTCGATCCCCGATCGGAAACTGGCTCAAGCCGCCGCCGAAGGAAAACTCAAGACCCGCGAGCAAGTCCAAGCTCATGCTTGGCGCATGATCAACGATGCCCGGACCAAGGCCAAACTGCATGGCTTTTTCCATCATTGGTTAGAGCTGGAACACGCTGAAAACACTGCCAAAGACCCCAAGGCCTTCCCCGGCTTCAATGACGTGGTGCTGGCCGATCTGCGCGAGTCCCTGCTCAAGTTCATTGATGAAGTCGTGTGGAGCGAGAAGTCCGATTACCGCGAGCTGTTGAAGGCTGATTACGTGCTTCTCAACGAGCGCCTGGGCAAATTTTACGGGCAACCTGTCAAGGGCACCGATTTTCAGCGCGTGTCCTTTGACCCCAAACAACGCGCAGGAGTCGTCACGCATCCGTATCTGCTCTCGTCCCTGGCATATAGCAAACAGACCTCCCCGATTCATCGCGGCGTCTTCCTCACACGCAACATCGTCGGCATCTCCCTCAAAGCTCCGCCCATGGCGGTCGCCTTCGATGAAAGCCACTTCAATCCCAGCCTCACCATGCGGGAAAAGATCACCGAGCTGACCCGGAACAACTCCTGCATGTCCTGCCATTCCACGATCAATCCCCTCGGCTTCAGCCTGGAGAACTTTGATGCGATCGGTCGCTGGCGCACGCAGGACAACAACAAACCCGTGAACCCCGTCACTGACTTCGCCGATGAGCAGGGCAAGATGATCCACCTCACCGGACCACGCGACATCGTCAACTACGTGGCCGACAATCCCGCAGGTCACCGCGCCTTCATCCGCCATCTATTCCATCACACCGTCAAACAGCAGATCCCTGCTTTCGGCCTGGACAC
>JAIXVB010000189.1 GCA_027483245.1 Verrucomicrobiaceae bacterium
ACCGACGCCACTTGCAGGTCCACCATCAGGCCCACCGAGACAAAAAACAGGGTCAAAAACAGATCTTTGATCGGCATCACATCCGCCAAAATGCGGTGTTTGAAGATCGACTCACTGACAGCGAGTCCCGCCACAAAAGCGCCGAGCGCCAAGCCCAGCTGCAGAAGCCCACCGACAAAGGCCAGACCGATGCAGGACCCCACCACGCTCAGGGTGAAAAGCTCTCGATTGCGTGTCCGCGTCACCGCATTGAGCAGCGCAGGAATCACCCAGCGCGCCGAGATCCCAGCGATCAGCACAAACAATCCCCCACGACCCAGCAGTGAACCCACCCGATTCATCCAGCCTTCGTCATCCGCGCCTTTTTGTAAAATGAGTGGCAGCACGAGGAAGAACAGAATGATGAACAAGTCCTGGAAAATGGCCACCGCCAGTGCCATGCGCGCGCCCGGGCTCGATTCCAACCCCAGGTCCTGAAAGCTCTTCAAACTCACTGCCGTGGAACTCATGGCTAGGGCGACTGCCAAGAGCAATGCTGGAGCCCAGGTGAACCCACCCAGGCAGGCTGCCAGCATCGTCAAGCCCATGCACAGCCCCATCTGCCAACCACCGCCGACAAACGCCAGACGCCGGAGGTAACGTAGATCTCCCAATGAAAACTCCAGCCCCAAGGTAAACATGAGCAGCATCACGCCAAACTCAGACATCTGCGCAATCCGTGCCTCCGACTCGCCGCCTCCCAACAAATCCAGCACTCCACTGTTTGCCACGATGATCCCGCAGATGAAATAGCCCGCCAAAAGGGACTGCTGAAGTCGCAGCAACAACAGCGACACGATGACCACCGTCACCAGCATCACGGCCAGCAGGGTGAACAGCGGCGGCAGGCCTTCAGCAGCAGCGAGAATGGGGTGCAGGAGCAGCATGCTTTCTCTTATCGCAAGCTGCAGAGAGGCGAAACTTGAAATCCGAAACAAGGACAAGGCAGCGTCACTTCTGAGAGGATTTCACTCGTCGGGGTGGGTCCTGAATTCTCCCTTCATTCCCGCTTTCATCATGGCCAAGTCAAGCATTGGCATTGGATTGAGCTTGGTGCGCCGAGACGTTTGTGATTAATCCTGGCTGCCAATCTCATGAACACTCTGCCAACCGCGAGCACGGATCCCTCTCCCCATGTCATGCGCACCGCCTGGATGGTGGTGGCGCTGCTGTTTCCGGTGGCGCTGCTGAACTACCTGGATCGGCAAATGATCGCCTCCATGAAGGTTTCCATCATGGATGACATCCCCAGCATCGGCTCGGAGGCGAATTGGGGTTACATGTTGGGCAAGTTCAAGTTTGTGTATGCCATTTTCAGCCCCATCGGTGGATACATCGCGGACCGTTTCAGTCGCAAGATCACGATCTGCGCCAGCTTGTTTATCTGGTCGGCCATCACGTATCTGACCGGGCAGGTTCACAGCTATGACGGTCTGCTGCTGGCACGCACAGCGATGGGGATCAGTGAGGCATTTTACATCCCGGCCGCCCTGGCCTTGATCGCTGATTTTCACACCGGGCCGACTCGCTCACGCGCGATCGGGGTGCATCAGATGGGGATTTATTGCGGCGTGATGATCGGTGGGTTCGCCGGCTTTGTGAATGAATGGCCGGACTTTGGCTGGCGTGGTGCCTTTGATTACACAGGGCTGATCGGCATCGTTTATGCCATCCCTCTTTTGTTTCTTCTGAAGGATGCACCGCGCAGTGCGGCAGAGATCGCTTCACCCATCGCCAAACCTTCCATCCTGACGGCAGGTCGCGAGCTGTTTACCAATCCATCGTTTTTGTTGCTCGTGGCTTATTTCACGCTGCCAGCCTTGGCCGCATGGGTCGTTCGGGATTGGATGCCCGCGATCCTGCAAAAGGAGTTCAACATCAGCCAAGGCAAGGCAGGCGTCTCGGCCGCGCTCTACTGGCAGGCCGCTGCCTTGGTTTCGGCGATCTTCGGGGGTTGGCTAGCCGATCGCTGGATGCGCCGAAATCCCAATGGACGCATCTACGTCAGCGCGATTGGCATGCTCTGCATTGCGCCTGCGCTCTTTGGCGTTGGAAATGCACCTGCGCTGCATTCCTTTGGCCTCGCCATCGCTGCACTCGTTCTCTTTGGCATCGGCTGGGGTTTCTTTGACTGCAACAACATGCCGATCCTTTCGCAAGTGACCCGGCCTGAATTGCGTGCGACGGGGTATGGCATCATGAACTTTGTCAGCATGATGTGCGGCGGTTTGGCCGATTGGGGTTTTGGCGAATTGACGGACCGACAGGTGCCGCTGAATCTCATCTTCGGGGTCTTCGCCAGCCTGTGCATTGTATCGGTCGTTCTTGTGATGCTGATCCGACCCAGCGTGGCTGCGGGACGATGATGGATTCAAGAAAACCTCATTCGACAAGTGAGGAGCACCCGGCTAAATCCTGCCAGCCGCCATGCCACTCTCCCTAGACGACATCCTCCAAGCAGCCGACGATCATAAAGCCAGCGACGTCTTTCTCATGGAGGGAGAAATCCCCCGCATGAAGATCAATGATCAGCTCATGCTCTTTGGTGAGGAGCCGATGCAGCTCAATCAAATGGTCGGTCTTTGGCAAGCCTGCGGTGTCACACCGGAGGGAGAGACAGATCGCGACTCTGGCCTCGTCTCCACGAATCGCACACGCTACCGTGTGAACATGCACAAGGCCCTGGGCCGTCTGGGAGTGGTGATGCGGCGCATCCGCACGGATCTGCCGGTGCTGAGCACGCTGGGTGTGCCGGAGTGGCTGCTGACCAAGTGGGCGACCAAGACACGCGGTCTGATCCTGATTTGTGGCCCCACCGGCATGGGCAAAAGCACCACCATGGCTGGCCTGATCCAATGGATGAACGAGAGCTGTGCACGGCACATCGTCACCATCGAAGACCCCGTCGAGTTCATCTACCCCAACAAAAACTGCATGTTCACGCAGCGTGAAGTGGGCCGCGACACGCCCACCTACGCACGCGGTGTCCGCGGGGCCATGCGTCAGGCTCCGGATGTCATCATGGTCGGAGAGATTCGTGACCTGGAAACGGCGCTGACAACGTTGCAAGCCAGTGAGACGGGGCATCTCGTGCTGGCTTCCATTCACAGCGACAGTGTGGTGGATGCGGTGGACCGTCTGGCCCATCTCTTTCCGCCGGAGCAAGCCGGTCTGGGCCTGCATCTGCTGTCACAACAACTTTTGGGGGCGCTGTGTCAAAAGCTCATTCCGCGTGTCGATGGAGGTCTGCACTTGCTGGTGGAGCATTTGGAAAATGGTGGCGCTGTAAAAACCTGGATCGCCAAACAAGAGATGGATCACATCCGCAATTACATGCAGCGCGGCAATGACCCGAACTGCTGCACCTTTCTGACCAACATCGTCCGCGCCTACGAAGCTGGCCTCATCACCGAGCAGGAAGCCATTTCATCCTGCGGCAATGAGGTCGAGTTCAAACGTGCGGCTCGCGGGATCTCCTGACCGCGTCATCAGCAGCCAGCTTCACTTCTTCTCCGTGATCACGATCGGCGTCGTCGGGATCTCTGCCTTCATGCCACGCAGGTGGAGATCAAAGAACAGCTTCACCCGCTGATCCAGATCCGCACTGCGGAAACCGTGACCGCCTTCCGTCATCTCTTGCAGGATGGATGTCACACCGGCCAGGGTCAGCGCTTGATGAATCTCCTGTCCCTGAGCATAGGGCACGAGAGGATCTTTTGTGCCGTGCGCGGTGAAAAAGGGCGCATCGCCGGCG
>JAIXVB010000738.1 GCA_027483245.1 Verrucomicrobiaceae bacterium
ATGCTTGCCAATCCTACTCTGACGTACAATGCAGTGGAAGCTGTATCCACTGGTGTTGAAATTGCGACAGATTATGAAGGGCCATCATTACCTGGGCCCGGAGATTTGGTGAAAGTTGCTCTGAAAAATATTGGTCCAGAAACCGCGAAAACAGCTCTCGAAAAAGCCAAGAATATAGTTTACGGAGAACTAAGTGAGGCTGACCGAAAGTCTCTTGATGAGGGTGGTGGGCTTGTGCCCAAGGGGACCGGAGGAACGATATTGGACCATGTCAGAGGCCAGCCAACAGGCCATATCTCAGCTGCGGAGTCAGTTGAAGGAACCTCTAGATTCAAAGGAGGGAATGGGCTTGCTGGGATTGATGTAGACGCAGCACAAGCAGGTGGCGCAAAGTATATTTCACACGACGAAGTCATCGGAGGTGTTGGAGCACGTCCCAAACAGGTGCAAAAAGTGCAAGAATCGAGAGAAGTTTTATTTGAAGGAACTATCCCACGTGAAGCGGTTGAAATAATAGAACCAAAATAAAATGTCCCAACTTAGTAGTTACCCAAATGTATATAACAGCTGCTTGGTTCTCCTTCGCCGAGCTGGGTTTAATTTGCGCTATGACGCGAGCAAGGAACAATGGTTTGCTGAGTATCGCGACTTTATATTTCGAGCTGACAATCCAATTGAATTACTTGGGTTGACTGCAATTTATCGTGATATCAATCCCTCAACGCCCAGCGAAGATTGGTGGCAGATTAATGATCCTGACATTCTCTCTGAACTTGATCCAGGAAGCTAGCCTCATTCGAACTGTGGCACCCATAGCGGGCACGTCACTCACGCATACTGCCAGCCATAGATGCTTTCCATGCTTACCTCTCCTGTCTGTGAGCGGCCAGTGAGTTTTTGGCCCGTTGGACTTTACGGCAGGCGCAGGATGCGCAGGATTTCGGAGAGGGCGTTGGGGTGATGGAAGGCGCCATGGCCGCTGGGCACGACGAGTTCTGATTCGGCGGTGTCGAGATGGCTGCTGGTGTAGGGCACGATGCCATCGCTGCTTGCTTCGAGGGGTCCTGGGCGTCCGCGGTTGCCGATGATGCTGTGCGTTTTCACGCGGTAGGGCATGGGCAAGTCGGCGAGGATGCGAAGTGTGGGTTGTCCGGGTGAGAGGGCGCTGACGCTGTTGAGTTTGCCTTGGCCTAACAATTCATACTGAGGCGTGAAGACGCCGGGGTTCTCAGCGGAGATTCGTTGATAAAAAGCCTGGAAGGGGGCGGGTGGTTGGGTGAGCCAACTGCCAATGCGGCCAATCGGATTCTCGGCAAAGGCGCTGCCCCGATGCGGGGTGCAAATGAAGATGATGCGATGGATGCTACGGTCTGCTTCCCACTCAAAGGCATCGGTCAAAGCAGTGCGATCTGCTGGCGAGAGCTTCAGCGTTTCGTGCGGCACCTTGAAGGCGGCTTTCCAAAAGGCGTCTCCCGGTTTCACCGCGAGTGCTTTGCCAATGAGCCCGCCCATGCTGTGCGTGAGCAGGGTGGTTCTTTGCATGGCGGGATCATCGCCTTCGGGGTCTAACAAAGGACGCAATTCGCGAAGCTGAGTGCGCAGGATGCGTGCGGAGTAGAGCGCGGGAGCGGAGGTGTTGTAGAGGTAATGCCAGATTTGATACCGACGGCGGATGGTTTCGTCTGCCCACAGATCGTTGGTCACATCTGCCCAGGCCAGAGGCGTGGAAAGCAGACCGTGAATCATGATCAGCGGCTCTTTGTTGGGATCGTAGGGTTCTAACAAAAAGAGCTGCGGCTGGCGTTTGGGCGTGCGGGTCAGCATGTCCAGGATGGCCGATTGATTGAGCTTGCCTGCCCGCGAGAGCGCGGAGGCCCATGAGATGGAAAAGTCAGCGGCCAAGGGGCGACGTTTGCCCTGGTGGAGAACGGTGTCGTTTTGCAGGGCGCAGAGAATCTGGATGCGAACCGGCTGCACGCCAGCACGCGCAGGACCTGAGTGCACCACGGCGGTGACGGGGCGTGTGATGGCCTCCGGTGGGAAAAAACGTTCGAGGGGATCGCGATGTTTGTTTTCGCGCAGCGCCATCAGGGGGGCTCCAATGCCGGGGCGTTGGTGATGGCGAATGCGGCTGATTTTGAAATCGGCGGCGGACTGAAGTTCGTCGAAGTAAGCCAGCGGCTGCATTTCGGGAGCAGGCGCTTCGAACTCGACCTGATACCGAATGCCCTGATCCGTGTCGGCAGGCAGGAGTTCGCGCAGGGGGCGTTTTTCCTTTTTCCAAAGCTCGACAAATAGCCCCAGTGCCTTCGTGCCGGTGGGGGAGTCGGGTGGTTCGCTGAGTGCAGTGGTCAGCAAGGCCTGAGGGGTTCCCCAAACTTGGGAGCGCATGGCCCGTTTCAGTTTGGCGGGAGCAATCGCGCACGAACTGAGCGCGATGCTGGTGGCGATGATCAGCAAAGGAGAGGCCCAGGACATCATGCAAGTTTCATAGCAGCAGAGGCGCGTGTCTCAACCGGAGAACAAAAAACCCGAGATGAAGCCGCACTTCATCTCGGGGTGGGAGGAATGATTCACTCAAGCTTTGACCAAGCCCAGGAAGGACTTGCGACCGCTCCACAGAAGGAACGCGGAGAGAAGGGTGATCAAGATGACCGGTGGCTGCTCAAGGCCTGCGCCCTTGGTGAGAAAGACGTGAAAGGCGAGGATGTTCACGATGATGGGTCCCAGGACGAGCAGTCCGAGGTTGCGTGTTTTTGGCACGGCGACGAGGACACCACCGAGGATTTCCAGCACCTTCACAAAGGCGAGGTAACCGGTGGGGAAGAGAGCGGCCATGAAGAGCTTGTGCGGAGCATCGGCAGGGGAGGGATCCGCAGGCATCGGGATGAAGTTCAGAAAGAAGTTCAGTCCGAAGATGATGAACAAAAGGCCAAGAAGGCCGCCAGCGAGGGTAGGTGCGTGTTTCATAGGATTGAGAGGTTGAGGTGGAATGTGTTTTGTTTGTCTTAGTGACAGCCCATTCATCGCGGTAGGCGTGGCGTGCCTCCAATTCCGCTTTTTTGGTCTGAGCATGACCTGTCGGCATGGTCCTGGCGGCGGGCGGGCGCAGAGATTTTACTCGCCAAGCGCCCCTCAAACCCTCTGAATAGGAAGGTCTGAGCATTCGCTTCGTTTATCCAAGCACATTCCTTTATGAAAAAACTTTCCCTTTCAGC
>JAIXVB010000325.1 GCA_027483245.1 Verrucomicrobiaceae bacterium
AATTGGAATCACCACGGCGGCAACATCGTTTTCGGACCCGACGGTTATCTCTACATCGGCGTGGGAGACACCTCCAAGCGCAACGATGAACAACGCATGGCCCAGCTGAATGCCGTGCTCGTGGGCAAAGTGCTGCGCATCGATGTCAATGCCCGTGACCATGGCGCGTATGGCATCCCAGCTGACAATCCCTTTGCTGATGGCGTCAATGCCCAGCCCCAAGTCTATGCGTATGGCATTCGCAATCCCTGGGGCATGTCCTTTGATGACAAGGGTCGCCTGTGGCTGGCCGATGTGGGTCAGGATCTCTGGGAGGAGATCAACTGGATCACCAAAGGCGGCAACTATGGTTGGAGCTACCGTGAAGGTTCACGCCCCTTTCCTCTGCGTCTGGATACGGCCCCTGCTGAGGCGAAATTGATCGACCCCATCTTCGAATACCACCATGGTGAAGGTCTCAGCATCACTGGCGGCCTCATTTACAAAGGCAAAGCCCTGCCTGAACTGGAAGACAGCTACATCTACGGCGACTTCGTGTTGGGGAAAATCTGGGCGCTGCGCGTGACGGACGCAGGCAAAACGGACAGCAACACGCTGCTTTACACCAGCCCCCAGACCCCGGCGGACAATCCGAAGAAGAAACCCAGCGTGCTCGTGAAGCCCACGGCTTTTTGCAACGACGCGAGTGGCGAGATGCTGGTGCTCGACTGGAATGGTGGCATCTACCGTTTGGCAAAATAGGCCCCGGGATGCATTACTTCATCACCGGAACCGATACGGACGCAGGCAAGACCTACGTCACCTGCCTGCTGATCGAAGCTCTGCGCCGTGAAGGCCGGGACGCTGTCGGCTACAAACCCTTTGCCTGCGGTGACCGCCTGGATGCTCACGCGCTTCGGCAAGCTTCGGGTCACCTGCTGTCGCTGGAGGAAACCAACCCCGTCTTTCTCAAAGTCCCCGCCTCACCTTTCGCCGCGGCTTTGCTGGAAAACCGCACCGTGGAGGTGGAAATCGCGCGCCAAGGTTTCCATGCGCTCACGGCGAAGCACGCCTGTGTTTTGGTCGAAGGCGCCGGGGGCTGGGAAGTGCCGCTGAAAGGCACGGAAACCATGGCGGACTTCGCCGTCAGCCTGGGCGCGCCCGTGCTCGTTGTGGTGAATAACAAGCTCGGCTGCCTGAATCACACCATCCTCACCGTGCGCAGCATCCAGGCCCGAGGGCTTCGCTGTGCGGGCATCATCCTCAATCACGCTCACGACGAGCGTGATCTGGCCAGCATTTCCAATCGCATGGTGCTGCAGCAGTTCCTCGATGTGCCGATCGTGGCTGAAATCATGCATGGTGAGGCACAAATCGATTGGCCAGCCGATTTGATTGAAGTTTGACTGTCACTTGTGTCACTTTTTGGGGTATCCTTCTGAACCTCTCACTTCTAATTGGTTGATTTCCTCAGCCCTGTCCCGATGTTGAAAATTCTACCCATCGCCCGACCACGATGAAATTTGCCATTTTCGGAGACATTCATGCCAATCTGGAGGCCCTGCAGACCGTTCTGTGGGACGCCCAGGAGCAAGGGTGTGCCAACTACGTCTGCCTCGGCGATATCGTCGGTTATGCCGCGAATCCTGTGGAGTGTCTAGAAACTGTCCGCGCCATGAACTGCCCTGTGGTGCGCGGCAATCACGACGAGGGCGCTGCGAGTCAGAGCAATCTCGACGAACTCAATCCACTGGCCCAGGCCGCCCTACTGTGGACGCGCGAGCAGCTGAATGAAGAACAGCGCCAATGGCTGCGAGATTTAAAACTGGTGCGTCAGGTGCGTGACTTCACCATCGTCCACTCCACACTCGATTCACCCGGAAGCTGGGGGTATGTGACCAATCGCTTCGATGCGATGGCCAGCTTCAGCTATCAGTTTACCCAAGTTTGCTTTTACGGTCACACCCATGTGCCGCGCATCTTTGAAAAGGATGACTCTGTGCGCGCCGCCCGTGGCAATGACGTGCAACTGCAACGCGGCGTGAAGTATTTCGTCAATGTCGGCAGTGTCGGGCAACCGCGCGATGGCGACTGGCGCGCCTCGTATGCCATTTATGATGTGCAGGCCCAGACCATCACCATCCGCCGTCTGGAGTATGACATCCAGACGGCTCAGGATAAAATCCGTGCCGCTGGTCTGCCACCGCTCCTCGCGGACCGCTTATCTTTGGGCAAATAAATGAGCGTGACCCGGCTGCCCTCGCTCGCCGGATTTCGATCCGCCCTCATTGTTAAACCCAGCTCACTGGGAGACATCGTCCATACCCTGCCCGCCGTGCAGGCGCTGCATCAGGCGCACCCACATCTGAAGCTGCGCTGGATCGCCAATCCCGAATGGACGCCCCTGCTGCGGGGCTCGCCCCTGCTCGAAGAAGTCATCGAATTCCCGCGCAAATCTCTGCGGGGTCTCGGCGGTCTCTTCAAAGCCCGAACCTGGGCCAAAACCTGGCGAAAGCTGCCCCGAGAAGAGCCTGAGATCGTGCTCGACTTCCAAGGCCTGCTCCGCAGTGGACTGATCGCGCGTTCTCGGGGTTCACATCCGATTGTGGGGCTTTCCGATTCACGCGAAGGCGCGCGGTTTTTTCACGATCATGTCGTGTCGGTCGATGCCGGAGCTCATGCCGTGGACCGTTATTTGGCCATCCCACGGGCCTTTGGCATCACGGTGGATGCCGAAGCCCTGCATTTCCCTCTGCCCAATGGACAAAAATCCGCGCTGTGGCCAGAGAGTCGCGGACTCATCGTGGTGCATCCTTGGTCACGGGGAGAAGGCAAGTCGCTCTCGGCAGAGGCACTCGAGGCTCTGTGCGCGGCCTTGTCACCCCGACCCGTCGTCATTGTCGGCATGTGCAGCCCTGATACTCCCGTGCCAAAGGGACCTCACATCACCGATCTGAGCAATCGCACCAGCCTTGCCGAACTCATCTGGGGGCTGCGTCAGGCTGACTCGGTCATCAGTGTCGATAGTGGCCCCATGCACATCGCGGCCGCCGTGAATGATCGCACACTCGGTCTCCACACCTGGAGTGATCCCCGCCAAGTCGGCCCCTACAATCCGCGTGCCTGGGTCTGGAAAGCCGGTCGAATCGCCCCACGACGCGACTTTTCAGCGGAGGAATGCGGCACCCATCAGAACGTCGGCGTCGCAAATGCCGAACAAATCGCAGGCTTTATCACCGGGATGGGAGAGAAGCATTGACAAGAAATGGGCGATTTCTAAACTCATGAACAAATCATGAGGAACGACGAATTCGAAGGGCAGAAGCGCGGCCGTCCAGCGCTGCATTCTGAGAAGATCATGACAGATCGGAAGATCTTCTTTCTCGATCTGAAAGAGAATGAACGCGGTCGTGTCATCAAGATCACCGAAGATGTGCGGGGTCGGCGCGACACGATCATGCTGCCATTGGAGTCGGTGGAGGATTTTCTGGACGCCATCCAGCGGATCTTGGAAGTCGAGCGTGATCTCGAGCCGATCGACCCTTAATTCAGTCCACGCGACTGTTGTTTGCGCAGGCCGGCATTCACGCCCATGAATGCGCCCGCATGTCCGCCCGCCGCCCTGCCTTAGGCTTCATCTTCGTCACGCTCGCTCTCGATATCATCGGCATCGGCCTCATTGTCCCGATCTTGCCCAAGCTGATCGAGCAATACCAGGGTGGCGATGTCACGGCCGCCTCCACGACCTACGGCCTGCTGCACTCCACGTATGCGTTGATGCAGTTTCTCTTCGCCCCGCTGATCGGCAGTCTGTCGGATCGGTTCGGAAGGCGACCCGTCATCTTGATTTCCCTGCTGGGCTCAGGCTTGGATTACCTCCTGATCGCCTTTGCCCCGACGCTCTCCTGGTTTGTCGTGGGCCGTATCATCGCGGGTCTCACGGGGGCGAATTTCGCCGCCGCCACGGCCTACATCGCCGACATCAGCCCTCCCGAAAAACGGGCGGCGAACTTCGGCCTCATCGGCGCAGCCTTTGGTCTGGGATTCATCATCGGACCCGCCTTGGGCGGCCTCTTGGGCACCTATGGCATGAAGGTCCCCTTTCTTGCTGCAGGCGCGCTCACGCTGCTAAACTGGCTCTATGGGCTCTTCGTCTTGCCAGAATCCCTGGCCCGGGAAAACCGCCGCACGTTCAGTTGGGCACGCAGCAATCCGGTCAGTTCACTGCTCGCCCTTCGCCGGTTCCCCAGCGTCATAGGACTCGTCGCCACCAGCTTCTTTTTCACCCTTGGCCACCAGGTCTATCCCGCCATCTGGGTGCTCTACACAAGTTATCGATACGGCTGGGACACTCGCGCGACCGGCCTTTCCCTGGCCTTTGTGGGCGTCATGGCCGCGATCGTTCAGGGCGGGCTGACCAAACCCATCGTCAAACGTTTGGGCGAGGTCAAAACGACCTTGTTTGGCCTCTTGCTGGGCTGCCTCATTTACGTCTGCTACGGCTTTGCTTCCCAGGGTTGGATGCTTTATGCCTGCATCCTGGTCGGCAGTCTCTCAGGCGTTGCAGGACCTGCCGTGCAGGGGCTCATGTCACGCAATGTCGCCCCGGATGAGCAGGGCGGGCTGATGGGTTCCCTCACCAGTCTGACCAGTGTCGCTGGCATCTTGGGCCCGCCTCTTTGCACCACGCTGTTTGGTTACTTCGTCAGTGACAAAGCTCCCGTGCATCTGCCTGGAGCGGCCTTTTTCATGAGCGCCGTTCTCACCTTGCTCGCGCTCGTGCTGGCCATCCGCGCGCTGCGTGGGGTCACTCCACATTTTGAACCTGCTCGCGAATCTTCTCCAACTCCGTCTTCGCACTGACCACCGCGTGAGCGATCTCGGCCTGATTGCACTTGGAGCCCATCGTGTTGAACTCACGGAAAAACTCCTGCACCAGGAAGTCCAAGCTGCGGCCCACGGGCTCGGTTGAGGCGAGGTAAGCGCGAAACTGTTTCAAGTGACTGCCAGCACGCGACAGCTCTTCTGAGATGTCCGTGCGATCCGCAAAGAGGGCGATCTCTTTGACGAGTCGCTCATCATCCAGCGGCAGGGGCAGGCCCGCCTGTTCCAATCGTTGACGCAGCATCTGGCGCTGATGCACGGGCACCAGCGGCGCTTTTTCCGCAATGCTGCCCGCCAGCGCTTCGATGGTCTTCAGGCGCGTCTCCATCTCCTCGCGCAAATGATCACCCTCAGCTGAGCGCATGACGATCAACTGCTCCAAAGCAGCCGCCAGCGCCTGCTGAATCAGGGGCCAAGACGTCTCGGGATCTGCCGTGGCCGATTCCCCCACCAGCACGCCTGGCAACCGTGAAATCTCCCCCAAACTGATGTCAGCAGAGATGCCGATCTGTGCCGCTAAATCACGCAGGCTCTTCACATACTGAGCCGCCACGGCCACATCCAGACGCGGCTGACCATTCGTTTCGGCGACATCCGAGCGGATCTGGACATTCACGCGCCCTCGGGAGCAGACAGCCGCGACTTGATTGCGCACCGCCGTCTCCAGGTCATTGAGATCGCGCGGCAGGTTCACCGCCACCTCGAGTTGCTTGCGGTTCACACTGCTGCATTCCACCACCCACGTCGTGCCTTCCAGCCGCGCTTCACCCCGTCCAAATCCTGTCATGCTTTTCATGGACGAGGATACAAGCGGCTGGAGAGCCGTGAGGCAACCCTGGGTATCAAACGCGCACCGAAAAGATGCGCGCCGGAAACGCCGCGATCACCCCGCCAGCGCTTGCAGCAGTTTGTCTTTGTTCCAGGGCACGACCCAGTTTTCGATGTGGATGTCGCGGCCTTGACCATCGCGTTTGCGATCCACTCGGCACTCAATGACCGTGTCCGCGTGGTCAATCATGGTGCCCAAGCGGTCCATGGGAAAGGCGAGCAGGAGTTGAAGGCCGAAATTGCTGGCCAGGGCGAGGCAATCGTCAATGCGGTCACCGCTGAGTTTGGAGAAGGCCTCATCCATGACCACCAGCCCCAGGTTGCGTCGGCTGTCCTTGCGGCCCAGATCATAGACGCGATGAAAGGCAGCGAGCATCGAGACAAAGAACGGCGCTTGGTTTTCGCCACCGCTCATCTTGCGTGCGTTGTTTTGCAACGAGATGGCGGCTTCCTCACTGTGACCGCTGGGGATCATGAGCATGTCGTAGCGGTGATAGAAGCGGTAGTCGAGCAGGCGCTGGGCCTTGGGATCATCGGGATTATCAATCGCGGCCATGAGTTCCTCCTTGGCCTTGTTGATCTCTTCTTGATGGGAGGCGGCAAAGAGGACGTCTGAGGAGTTGAAGCCCTCCAGCCCATTCTCCAGCAGGTTCCACATGGCAGACTGGGCGCGGTCACGCGTCTGCGAGATGCGGTAGCGATAACGCCCGATGTCTTGGTCAAGGATCTTGCTCAGTTCCTTGGTCGTGCGTGTCGCTTCATCGATCTTCTCCCGCAGCACATCCAGCACCTGGCTTTGCAGGCGCTCTTCCCATTCACGGCGGCGGTCCTCGGCGATCTGGCGGTAGTGGCTGAGCTGATGCGTCTCCAGGTCATTGCAGCGCGCATCGTAGCGGCCGTTCTCTTCGTCTTCGGCATCAAAGTCGTGCCGATACTCTTGATGGGCCTCTGCCAACTTGCGGCGCTCGTCGTTGCGATCCCGCCGGGTGCGCTCGGCTCGGTCATGGGCGAACTGGCGTCCGTATTCGGCCTGATCCTTGCGCTTCTGCCAGGTGCCTCCTGCTTCCAGGGCTGCTTTGAGAGCTTTGGCGATCTCCTCCTGAGGCAACCCACGCGGCAAGCTGTTGAGGCTTTCATGCAGGGAGAGCGTGGCGCTTTGAAACTCCTGCCGACTTAGATCGAGTAGTTCGACCAGTTGACGTTCGTTGACCACAAAGGCTGTGACGGCTGTGCTCAGACTTCCGATGCGCTGCTCCAGACCGCGCAGGCGCATTTCCAGCTCGTCCATCTCCTGGAGTTGGCGATCTTGCTCCGGTGTGGCCAACAGCTGAATCGTTTCTTCGAGCTGACGTTCGTTCGACTCCAGGCCTGGCAGTTGCGAAAGCTCAATGGCCGAGGCCTTTGGGGCGTCCTCACCCAAGCGATGCTCTTGACCGCGCTTCAGCCAACTGCGCACCGCATGCACCTCACGGCGGTAATCGTTCATGAACCCACGCACGCGCTCCAGGCCATCCTCACGCTCCCGGCGCATCCGGCGCAGTCCTTCTTCACCCAAGGTCAATTCCTTTTCCGCGCTCAGATGGCGGCGCAGACCCGGCTGCTTCAGCAGGCCTTGCGGATGCAGGGCATGCTCATGAGACTTCAGTTTGCTCAGGCTGTTGACCGCGATGATTTGGCCTAACAGATGATTGATCAGCAGCCGCGCCACCGGGTTTTGAGTCTCCAGCATTTCTGCCAGGGATCCCTTCACCGCTTCAGGCTTCAGCGCGCGCAGTTCCTCAGGATTGGCCAGCAGCTCGGTGCTCGTGGTCTGTTGAAACTGATCCCAGGCGGCAAGGAAGGAATCCCCCTCCACCAGCACCGTTTGGCGATGCGGTCCTAACACCGCCTCCAGCAGTGGCCACCAGGCCTCGAACTCTGGCTTCACCTCCACCACACGGGCAAACAGCTCCGCTTTGTGACCGCGTGAACGCAGATTGTCCAGCAGCGGCGTGGCCTGCGTGCGGCCCTCCCCAAGGCTGACGAGTTGGCTTTGCAGATCACGCTCAGCACGTTCCAGCTCCTCCACCTCTTCCAACTTCGGGCGCAACCAGTCTTCTCCCAGGCGATTGATACGGTCGTATTCACGGGCCAGTCCAGGCAGTGCCTCCAGGCCGACATGGGCCTCCTCACTGCGCAGTTGGGCCAGCAGATCCGCGCGCTCCAGCTTCGCGTTCAAACCCACGCGCTGACCATGCTTGATCCACTCCTCCCAGTGCTGGGCGCGCTCGTTCAGCATCTCATGCGCCGTGCGGGAGACGTGACGCAGCCGCTCGATGCGAGGCATGAGTTCCGCGCGTTGACGGCGCAGGTCATTCAGCTTGCGCAGGCTATCATCCCGCCCCGCCACTAGCTTCACTTCATCATAACGCGCCTTCGCTTCATCACGCTCACGCACCGCCGATTCCATGCTGACTTTATCCTCGGCATGGCGCTCACGCAGGATCACCAGATCACTGTCCGCGCGGTGAAACTTCTCCTCCGCCTCCGCATGATCCAGAGCTGCGCGCAGGTGGCTAAAGAGTGCCTCTTCCCGGCGGGCCTCGCTGAAGCTGAGGTGATGCGTGCGGATGCGCTGGAGGAAGCCGAGCTGATCTCCGAGCGTGTCCACGCGGCGTTCGGCCTCGCGCAGCGCGTCCAGACTGCGGCGCACCTCCTTCACCTCGGGCAGGCCGGGCTCCAGGATGTTTTCACGGATGAAGCTCTCGAAGTTCTCCACCGGCTGGAAGGCAATCGCACCAGGCAGGGTCTTGTTCATCTGCGCGCGGTCAAAGAACAGATGCTCACGCGCCCCCATCTCATCCAGATAGGTCTCCAGTCGGCTGAAGTGGTCACCTTGCAGATCACGCTTCACCCGCACCCGGAACTCATCCTCCGCCAACATCTCCTGGCGCTCGGGCTGCGTCATGTCCTGCTCACGCGTCAGGTCCGCCCAGTGCAGGCGGCAGGGGGTGTAAAACCACACGTAGCGCGCATCCGATGTCGGCCCTTCATACTCCACCCGCACGCCCCAGGTCTCCCGACGCGGCTCTGGGCTGCCTTCCTCGAGTGGCCATTCGAACTCCAGCGCTGCCACGGTCACGCCACTCGGGCGCAGGTAACGCGGCTGGCCATCCTTGGTCTTCGTGTTTGTATCGCACAGGCAGTAGCCGCGCAGATCGCGATCTCGCCCCGTGGGCCGTTTGCCATCTCCCGTCGCCGCTCGGTTAAAGCGGGTGCCTTTGCTGCCCAGCAGGACAAACTGCACCAGGTCCAGCAGCGCCGACTTGCCCGTGCCGTTTTCACCACAGAGCAGGGCGAGGCCGCTCACATCGATGATGCGGCGAAAGCCATACCAGTTGATGGCGATGATGCGGCTGAGAGTGATGCGCTGAGGACGATCCATGAGAAGTCGGGACGATTAAAAGGTTAGTCTTCGAGCGTCAGCGGGGTCGCTGGGGCCTCGGGTTCATACAGCCGGGCGCGCTCGAGCCAGGCATCGATGCTGTCAAAGGGGATGCAGCGGGCGAGGCTGGGCAGGACCTCGATCATGGCCTCTCCGGGCCGCAGGCTATCCTCGCTTTTTTGGAAGCGGATCATGCGCTTCCGGCGCAGGCGCGCCAGCAGCTCCTCCAGTGCCGTGATGCCTGGGGGCTCGATGTGCTCAAAGAACACCCGCCATTTCACCCACAGCTCATTCGCGCTCAGGATCACCGTCTCCGTCGCCTGCTCCGTGCGCGCCTCGTCATAGACACGCCACAGCGCCAGCACCAGCAGCGTCTCCTCCTTGGTGAAGGTGGCCAGAAGCTGGCACTCCTCCGGCACGGGACGGGCCTGCAGGATCGGAGGCTCGTGATCGATGATCAGCTCCAGGCCCAGCGGTGCCAGGTAATCGCGGATGTGATCGGCATACTGATCCCGGACCAGGAGGTAAGAATCGCGTCCGCTGCCCTCATCCCCCAGGATCACGCCATGGCGCAGCAGATCTGCCAGCACATCGCGGATCGGAGAGCGGTCACGGTCGGGCACATCTGCCCAGAAAGAAGGCCAAGAAAGAGAACTCATGGAGAAGGAGAAAGGGCAAAACGTTCGACGCGCCAGCCAGCCTGCGCATCCCGGGGAATCGATTCAGGTTCCAGGCCGTGCTCACGGCTGCTGCTCAGCACCTGCCAGCGCTGCTCCTGACCCGTGGCCGCATCCACCCCGTGCGTGTAGGCCGCAGCGGCCATCAGATCCAGCAGCTCATCTGTCCCCTCCGTGCGGAAGCCATCCGTGGTGATCCCCGGTCCCTGCTCACGCAGCAGCCGCGCCACCAACCGGGCCGCCCGGTGCGGGGTCAGCGCGAATTTCTGCCGCTGGCGCAGGCGTTCCAGATCCGCCGCCTCATCCTCCGCGGAGAGACTCTGTCCCAGCTCCAGCTCCACCGGTGCCCGCGGCCGCCGGGGTCGAGCCAGCGAGGCCAGGCCATAAAAGAAGTCCACCTCCGGCGCTGCCAGGGCGAAGTCAGGCTCGATCCTCAGGTCATTGAACTTCGCCCCTCGATGCGCCGCATTCGCTGCCTCGCAGTAGCGCTTGATCATGTCCGGCCGGCGACCGCGCAGCTCTGACTGGTAACGGTAACGCTGCACCGACAGTCGATTGAAGGAGGCCACGCGCGCATCGATCGCCTCGGCCCGCAGACGCAGGCCAGCCAGCTGGCGCTCCAGACGCTGCAACTGCGTCACCGCCAGATCCCAGGTCTCTCCCGGCTCCAAATTCCGGTGTTCCGCGATGCCGTCCGCCAAATGCTGAATGACCAGCGGGTCCTCCGCCGCATCCCGCACCCGACTCCGCGCCCGCTGCAACCGCGGCAGCAGTCCCCCGCCCCGCAGCACATCATAACAGACCATGTGCTGCCCCTCATGGAACTCGTGGTAAAACAGCCGCAGCGTCTCCGCCCCCGACTCCGTCTCGCGCTGCCGTTTCTCGAAGCCATGCACCAGCTTCTCCACCCCGTGCAGTTGCAGGATCGCGCTCTCCATGCGCTGAAGCAGATCGTGGATCGTCCCACGCAGCTCCGTCGCCGGCACGAGAAAGGGGTTCAGCACATCCCGCTGCTCCAGGCTCGTACACACCCCGCGCAGCGTGTCGGCAAAGCTCTTCAGCTCCGCCACCTCGTCCTCCGCCAGCTCCCGCAGCATCCGCATCAGTGGTCGCAGGGAGGGAGAGATCACCACCCAGCGCTCATTCAAACTCACCGCCTGTTCTTCGATCCAGCGCACCTGCAGCATCTGGTTGAAGAGTTTGCCTGCCCGGGCGCGGATGTCTTGCAGCCCGCCGCCCTCGTCCTCTTGCAGGGCCACCTGGGGATGCTGAGACAGCACCTCGCGCAAAATCGCCAGTGCCTCACCCTGGGGAACCCGGCCCGCTTCCCCGGCCTCCGCGATCAGCCGATCCGCACCATCCACATACACCGGTGCCGAGGGGCGCACCAGCGGACGAAAGAAGTCCGCCGACACGCTGGCGAACAAGCGCTGGCTGAGAAGTTGGCTCGGCATGGGGGTGCCCATCCTGGCAGGACAAAACCGGACTGCAACCTTTGTGGAAGGGAGCGGGCGATTTTGGGAGGGGGGAGTGCGGAGTCTCTTCGTTCGTAGTTCGGACTTGAGTCCGTGGTTTGGGTTCATGGAGCCTGACAGCAGGATGCTTTCACTCCTGGGGGGGCGGGAGAGCTCTCCACGCCGATGAATCGAGGACGAGTTCGAGGAGGAGGACGAGGACGATTCCCCGGCTCCACCCGTTTTCAGTGCTCAACCCTGGAGGCGCAGGCGTGAATGGGACCTGGGACCGACTTACCGCCCTTATTGTCCGCCATTTCCACCTCCTTACCGTAGGCCTCCGCCAACAGGACTGTTGTTCGGTCCCAACCGTGCCGATGTTCGGTGTCAGCATTGCCGCAGTTCGGACCGAACGGTGCCGCGGTTCAGTGTCAGCATTACCGCGGTTCAGACCCAACCGTGCCGCAGTTCGGACCCGGGGCCGACTTAGCGCAGGGTCTGAGGGACAAGCTTAGCACAGGATCTCGCACCCCCCTTGTTGTCGAAACTCGGCGCTAAGCTTGGCGTCGGCCTTTGACAGAACCACCCCTCAGTCTATGGGAGGCAGGCTAGCGCGAATCTGATCCAAAAGAACGCGAGTGCCGTGGAGGTCACACCATTTCTCAATGTAGGGCCAGTCAAGGTCGGGAGACTGGATGGTGATCATGTTGTCCACATCCACCTGATCCTGGGGGCGCCCCCAGCGGAGTTTTTGGATGATCATGTCCTCAGCGGTCGGTATCCAGGCATCGTAACTGCAAAAGACCAGCGGCGCGCGGGATGGCGTGGTTCATGTAGGCGACAGAGCCGCCGACCATGTATTCGATTCGGGCTTCATCGAGCGCTTGGAGAATGAAGATGACACACTCGGTCTGCTTCATAACACGGAGCGTGGAGGGCTGAAGATTCCGTAGTCGTCGCGGTAGCGCAGGCGAGAGAGCTTTTTCCTTAAGAAGCGAGTAACCTCTTCATCGCTGGCATCGGGGTGCTCGGTGCGGACTCCGTTTTCCATTACTTCATAGGCAAAGTCCATGAGGTCCATGGCCTCCGCGAAGCGCTCTTCAGGCTTCATGGCGCGGGCACGGCGAATCTGGTCCCGCTGGATGGCATCCACCATCGGGCGCAGGCCTGGGGCTACGGCGTCAAAGTTCATGACCGGGATTTTAGTCTGCCTCGGGGCTTTGCCAAGGAGGCATGTGGGCCTTGGCACTTCCCCGCCTCGACATGGACGATCCCGCCGGAGTGGGCGCTGGGACGCAAGACTGAGACTCGGCGGGTCGTTTTGGCGCGCTGCGTCTCTCTGCGAAACCTCCGCTTCAGCCCTCTCATGAAGAAGTCTCTCCTCACTCTCTCTAGCCTGTCTTTCCTGGCACTGGCCCTCCAGGCCGCGCCCCCGAAGAAGGAGGAAAGCATCGACCCGACCAAGCCGGTGTCTTTTTACAAGCATGTGCGCCCGATCCTGCAAGCGAACTGCACGGGCTGTCACCAACCGGCGAAGGCCAAGGGCGATTACGTGATGACGAACTTTGCCAAACTGCTGGCAGGTGGCGAGGAGGGCAACGCGATTGTGCCTGGGAAACCGGAGGAATCGAACCTGCTGAAGGTCTCCAGCCCGAATGCGGAGGGCAAGGTCGAGATGCCGCCGAAGGGCGATCCGCTGCACGAATCCCAAGT
>JAIXVB010000644.1 GCA_027483245.1 Verrucomicrobiaceae bacterium
GAAACCGCCATCGCCCCACAAAAATACAGGAGCAAGGCCGCCCAATGAAACACATAAGGCTCTGGGGGACCGACAAAGTCAGCCCACTGGAGTGCAGTAGCGGCGAGGTGGCTCATCATAGCATTAAACGACGCGTCCCTTCTGGCCCGCTTCTTCGATCACAGTTACCAGCCGACCGCGCAGGATCTCCATGGAAAAATGGGCTGCCAGTTGTTTTGATGACTCCGAAGGTCCGCGAAAGCCCTGGTCTGCGGCCGTGCGGAGCAAGGAAACCAGCCGTGCCGATTCGCCATGACGACAGCTCAGCGCATCCTTGGGCTCCGAAAGCTGGGCCGCCAAATCACGAAGATGACTTTCTTCGGGTCCAATGCTCAGGAAGGGCAATCCGAGCGTGAGGATGTTGTAAATTTTGCAGGGATGCACAATGCCAACAAACGGATCCCCCAAGACCACCGCATGCAGATCCGCAGAGGACAGAGATGCGGCGAGACGACTCATCGGCTGATAAGGCAACGTCGTGATGTTCTGCAACGCATGCGATTCACGAAACGCTTTCACCTTGAGAAACTCACTGCCGCCCCCAACGAAGAGAAAGTGCAATCGCTGATCGGGAGCCAATGATCGAGCGGCTTGCAAAAGCGTGTCGAGAGGATGACAAGGGCTGTGATTGCCGGAATACATGACCACAAACTTTCCCGTGAGCCCGTGCTCAGCCCGGAAAGATTCCCTGCCCTCAGGATCAAATCGCACCGACTCATCATGAGACCAGGGCGGATCCGTGTGAATCACGGAAGCCGGAATGCCCTTCGCCATCAAACGCTGCGCCATGAAACGATCCAGGGCCACAATACGGGCGGCACGGCTGAAACTCCAACGCTGCATGGCGGTCAAAAAGCGCTCCATGGCACTGCCTGCTCGCAGCCAACCCGCCGCCACCGCCTCATCTGGATTCAAGTCCATGATCCAGGGCACCACAGCTCCACCTTTGATCACCGTCATGAGAGTGCCCAAGGTCGAAATGAGAGGCGGTGAAGTCAGACAAACCGTAACGTCAAAGCGCGGCAGCTTCAGCAGGATGAAGGTGGCGTTCAGCCAGAAAACACCAAAGTCCACAAAACGCCGCCACTTGGCCTTTTTTCCCAGTCCTGCCGTCCAGATGCGATGGATTTCAATGCCCTGCCAATTTTCCCGCACTGGATATCGCTCCTGCGGATTGTCGTAACCTCGCGACGAAGCCACCACAGTGACTTCATGACCCGCGGCCTTTAAAGCCAGCGCCAGATCACTCAAATGCTGCGCCGTCGCCACATAATCGGGGTAAAAGCACTGATTGAGCAGGAGAACTTTCATGGTCAATGAGCCCTAACCTTGACGCAAAGTCTGCGCCTCCGTCTCCGCGAGAAAACAAGCATAGGCATGATGAATGCCCGCTTTGAGATCATAGCGAGGACGCCAACCCAGCGCTTTTAGTTTGGAGATGTCCATGAGTTTGCGCGGTGTGCCATCGGGCTTGCTCGTATCCCAGACAATCTCACCCGAATAACCCACCACGGACGCCACCAACTCCACCAATTCTCGGATGGTGACATCGGTGCCGCAGCCAATGTTGATCCAATCTGGAGGAGCCGATTGCTCCATCAGCAAAGCACAAGCATCGGCCAGATCATCGACATGCATGAACTCTCGACAAGGCGAGCCCGTGCCCCAGGCGGTGACCGTGGGATCATTGGCCAGCTTGGCCAGATGGAAGCGCCGAATCAGAGCCGGCAACACGTGCGAGTTTTCAGGGTGATATTGATCCCCAGGGCCATACAGGTTTGTTGGCATGGCCGAATGATAGAGCACACCGTATTGTTTGCGGTAATCCTGAGCGAGTTTGATGCCTGCGATCTTGGCGATCGCGTATCCTTCATTCGTGGGCTCGAGAGGTCCTGTCAAAAGACACTCTTCAGGCATCGGTTGCGGCGCGTGTTTGGGATAGATGCACGAGCTGCCGAGATAAAGCAGACGCTTCACCCCCGCACGATAGGCCCCTTCGATGCAGTGTGTGGCGATGGCCAAATTATGATGCAGAAACTCCGCAGGGTATCGGTTGTTCGCTTGAATGCCTCCCACCTTCCCTGCGGCGATGATGGCCGCATCGGGCTGTTCTTGAGCGTAGAAATCGAAGACCTCATGTTGATTCATGAGATCGAGCTGCTGGCGATCTCGCGTGACGAGGGTCACACCTTCAACCTGCTGGTAACGCCGCACCAACGCAGCGCCCACCATGCCTTTGTGTCCTGCAATGAAGAGCTTCATCAGACCTTCCCGAGGCTAGCGATTTGACCTTCCTTCTTCGCGAGCTCCAGATCTGAATCGACCATGATTTTGACAAGCTCCTTAAAGCGCACACGCGGTTCCCAGCCCAATTGGCGCTTCGCTTTGTCCGCATTGCCGATCAGCAACTCCACTTCCGCAGGCCGCTCATAACGCGTGTCGTGAGAGACATACTTTTCCCAATCCAACCCCACGAGGTTAAACGCCTCTTGGCAAAATTCACGCACGCTGTGGGTCTCATTGGTCGCCACCACATAGTCATCGGGTTGATCCTGCTGGAGCATGAGCCACATCATTTCCACATACTCACCAGCAAATCCCCAGTCGCGTTTGGCGTCTAGATTGCCCAAATAAAGGCGATCTTGCAGCCCCATTTTGATGCGTGTCGCTGCACGAGTGATCTTGCGGGTGACAAAGGTCTCTCCACGGCGAGGCGACTCATGATTGAACAAGATGCCATTGCTCGCGTGGATGTTGTAGGACTCACGGTAGTTCACCGTCAGCCAGTAACCGTAAACCTTGGCGCAAGCATACGGTGAGCGAGGCCAAAAAGGCGTGGTCTCAGTCTGCGGCACCTCCTGAACTTTGCCAAACATCTCCGACGAGGACGCTTGATAAAAACGAACTTTGTCCACGATGCCCGCTTCACGGATCGCTTCTAAAATCCGCAGGGTGCCAAGGCCCACGATGTCACCCGTGGACTCAGGCACGTCAAAGGACACCCGCACATGGCTCTGAGCGCCCAGATTGTAAACCTCGTCAGGCTTGAGTTCGTGGATCAATTTCACCAGCGCCACAGAATCCACGAGATCGCCATAATGCAGATGCAGATTCGTGTTTAAATGCGGGTCCACATACAGATGATCGATCCGCTGGGTGTTGAAGTTGGAAGCTCGGCGGATAATGCCATGCACCTCATAGCCCTTATTGAGAAGCAACTCTGCAAGATACGATCCATCCTGCCCTGTGATGCCTGTGATGAGGGCTTTTTTCATGCGCTGTAACCTTGGAAATGAATCATGGAATTTGCGAACCTAGGGTTCTGAGAGATCACTATCGAAAAGCCCAGCTCAAAGGCAAGGCCGGAAAATCAAGCCTACTGTTTCCACACCCAGCGGCGCGAGTGAATCTTCATGACATCCCGCGCCATCCGCCAAGAGTCGCGAAACAGATTCACCTTCCCGCCCTCGACTTCATGCCAATCGATGGGCACCTCCTGAATCTGGCAGCCGGTGTCCAAAAGAGCGACCATCAGTTCCACATCAAAAGCAAAACCGAACACCGAGAGCTGCCCGGCAATTTTTTCATAGGCCTTTCGAGGGATGACCTTGAGCCCACACTGCGAATCATAGACCGGCACGGATAAAATCTCAGAAACAAGCGTCGCATAAACACGTCCGAGCAAATGCCTCTTCAAAAGTCGATCCACCCGTCGTCCGAGCATCTTGATGCGCGA
>JAIXVB010000225.1 GCA_027483245.1 Verrucomicrobiaceae bacterium
GCCATGGCGAAGGATCTGCATGAACTGGTGAAGAAACTGAATGGTGAAGCCCAGGTCAATGCCAGCCGCCATTTGATCAATCTCACGAGCGATGATGACTATGGTCTGATCGCTGGTTTTTTGGTGGATAACAAAATGAACCCGGAGGTGATCGAGGTGCTGTTCTCCGATCTCATGAATCGCAAACGTGAGCTGCAAATGCCCCTGTTCATGAACATCCTGAAAAACCCTGCTCATCCCCAGAATGAGCAGGTGCGCAATGTCATGACCATTCTCGCCGGTGAGGACTTTGGCCAAGATTTTGGCAAGTGGGATCAGTGGGCCACGCAAGAAATTCGCAAGGCTCAGGGGCTGGAATGAGTCGGGTGGGGATGCAGAGGGCCTGAGAAGCAGAGATTCAGGTCTGCTTTGATCAATCCTGTTGCCTCTTAGGGCAAGATGGGGATACTCGCCGCTCGCCAACCACCCCCTATGGCTCAACCTTTTCTCACTCAGGATTTTCACATTCGCTGGTCCACGCTGGATACCGCGAGCATTCAGGCAGACATCACGCAAGCGTTGGAGGCCGCCGAGACGGGAATCAATCAGTTCATCGACCAGGATCGTGGGCGGATGAATTTTGACAGCGTGGTGCTGGGCCTGGATGAAGTCACCCGCCCCCTCAATGAATCGTGGGGACTGGTTCAGCATCTGGATTCCCTCTGCAACTCACCTGCGCTGCGCGAGGCTCATCATGCGATGCTGCCAAAGGTGACGGCTTTCTTTGCGAAGATTCCGCTCAACGAGCATCTTTGGGATCTGCTGGAGACTTACAGCAAGACTGAAGAAGCGCGTGCTTTGACCCCGGTGCGGAAACGTGCCTTGGACGAGTTGATGGAAGGTTTTCGTCAGGCTGGGGCGGATCTGCCACCGGACAAAAAGAAACGTCTCGAAGAGATCGAATCCGAGCTGTCTCAGGCCACTCAGAAGTATTCGGAGAATGTGCTCGATTCGACGAACAAGTGGGAACTGATCCTGCCCGACGCATCACGGCTTCAGGGCTTGCCTGCGTCTGCGATCGAGGCGGCCCGTGTGGAGGCTGTGGCGAAGGGTTTGGGAACGCCGGAAGCACCGCAGTATCGCATCACCTTGAAGGCTCCTTCCATGATCCCGATCATGGAATATGCGGAGGATGAATCCCTGCGCCGCGCGGTGTGGGAGGGATCGACCAGCATTGGGCGCGGGGGTGATCATGACAACACGGAACTCGTCTGGAAGATCCTGCGTCTCCGCCATGAAAAGGCGCTGATCATGGGCCGGTCAAACTTTGCCGATCAGGTGCTGCAACAGCGCATGGCGAAGACGGGTCAGACGGCGCTGAACTTCATCGAGAACCTGCACGTCAAAGTGAAAGCCGCTTTCGACAGAGAGACCATTCAGCTTCAAGAATATCGTGCGGACCAAGTGGCTCAGGCGGCGGATCTGTTGCAGCCTTGGGAAGTGTCTTACTGGGCTGAGAAACAGCGCAAAGCGGAGTATGATTTTGATGAAGAAGAGCTGCGGCCTTACTTTCCATTGGATCGTGTGTTGGGAGGCATGTTCCGGCTCGCCGAGATGGTTTTTGACCTGCGAATCGTCGGTCGTGACGTGGTGCACTATCCTGTGGGTGAAAGTGGACCTGCGAGCTCGCAACCCGGTGAGCAAGGCCCAGTGGAGGTCTGGCATCCCGATGTGAAATTTTATGAGGTGCGCAATGAAAAGGGGGTGCACATCGGCTCCTTTTACGCGGACTGGCATCCCCGTGATTCAAAGCGCGGTGGAGCCTGGATGAACTACCTCAAGGCTGGTGTGCCACCGAGTGGGGATCGCGACCGTCGTCTGCATCTGGGCCTGATCTGTGGGAACATGACACCGCCCGTGGATGGCAAGCCTGCTTTGTTGACTCATGACGAAGTCTGCACCGTGTTCCATGAGTTCGGTCATCTGCTGCATCAGCTCTGTGGCAATGTCGAAATCCCGAGCCTGAATGGCGTCAGCGTCTATTGGGACTTTGTCGAGTTGCCTTCCCAAATCATGGAAAACTTCTGCTGGGAGCGCGAGAGCTTGGACCTCTTTGCCCGGCATCACGAGACCGGTGAGGTGATCCCTGCGCGCTTGTTTAAAAAGGTCATCGCGGCGAAAAATTATCGCAGTGCCAGTGACATCATGCGCCAGATTTCCTTTGGGAAGCTGGACCTGGAGCTGCACATGCATCACGCGACGACGGAGGGCGAGGATCTGGATCAGCTCTCACGCAAGCTCTTGAAGGATTACCTCATGCCTTTGAAGACGGAGAATCCGAGCATGGCAAGGCGCTTTGGTCATCTGTTCAGCAGCCCGGTGGGATATGCCGCGGGTTATTACAGCTACAAATGGGCGGAAGTGCTGGATGCGGATGCCTTCACTCGTTTTCAACGCGAAGGGGTTCTCAATCCGAAAGTCGGGCGCGACTTCCGCGACAAGGTGTTGAGCAAAGGCAACTCAGAAGACCCCGCGAAACTCTTCCGTGATTTCATGGGCCGTGACCCTGAGCCGCTGGCTCTTCTGGTGCGGGCTGGATTGGCTTGAGGAACGCTCGCCCGTTTGAAGGATCTTCACCCGCTCACGTTTCGGAGCGGGTGAGATCCATCCGATGCGATCAACGGTAAAACTCGAGGGTCTTGGCGACGCCTTCTTTCCAGCCGACCAGGACTTCGTAACCCAGTGCTTCTCGAGCTGCGGAAATGTCAGCGAGTGAGTTCCGCACGTCACCCACACGTGGGGGTTGAAACTCAGGCGCTAAATTTTGACGAGTGAGTTCATTGAGCTCCGCGATGAGATCGAGCAGGGAGATGCTGGCACCTGCGGCGGTGTTGAAGAACTTGCCTGCTGCTTTTTCAGCCGGGGCCTCTGCGGCGAGCAGATTGGCGGAGACGGCATTGTCCACATAGGTGAAGTCACGTGCCTGGAGTCCGTCACCGAAGACCAGCGGACGTTCGCCTTTCAGCATGGCGGTGCAGTATTTGGCGATGACACCCGAGTAGGGGCTGTCAAAAGCCTGGCGTGGGCCGAAGACGTTGAAGTAACGCAGGCCGACGGTTTCCAGGCCGTACAGGCGGTGGAAGAGCTGGCAATACTTCTCGCTGGCGTATTTTTGCAAAGCGTAGGGCGACAGGGGATTGGGCGGCAGGCTCTCGTGTTTGGAAGGGGCGTCCGAGTCACCGTAAATGGAGGACGAACTGGCAAACATGAAGCGTTTCACACCTGCGTCGCGAGCGGCAATGAGGACTTTGAGCGTGCCGTCCAGATTGTGTCCATTGCTTTCCAGAGGTTGGGCAACCGAGCGTGGCACGGAGGGGAGGGCGCCCTCATGAAAGACCCAGTCGCAGCCGGGAGTGATCTTGGCCAGCAGGGCTTCATCCGCGATGTCACCTTCGACGAATTCGATGCGATCGCCGGGGCCTTTCCAGCTGAGATTATCGAGATTGCCGAGTGTGAGGTTGTCGAGAATGACCACTTCAGCGCCGCGTTTGCAGAGGGCTTCAGCGATGTGGGAGCCAATGAATCCGGCACCGCCGGTGATGAGTGCTTTCATGAAGAAGGGAGATCGAAGAGTTAGGCTTTGAAGTAGTGGGCTTGACCTTTGAGAAGGTCCGAGAGGGCATTGCGGCTATCGACCACAAGGGTGGCGTGTCGAGCAATCAGCGCGTAATCCACGGCCTGATGATGCGTCGCCAGAAGGATGAGATCTGCAGAGGCGAGTGTTTCGGCGGTGAGTGAAACCGAAGCGCGGCCAGCGAAGTGACTGTGCTCACGTGAGGGGCGAATGACCGGGACGTGGGGATCGTGATAGGTGACGTCAGCCTTGGCTTCCTCCAGCATTTCCCAGAGGACATAGGCGGGGCTTTCGCGGTCGTCATCGACATTGGCTTTGTAAGCGATGCCGAGCATCAGCACCTTGGCTCCCTCGAGCGTCTTGTTTTGGCTGGCTAGAGCCTCCGCACAGCGGCGAATGACATAGGCAGGCATGGCGGTATTGACCTCTCCAGCAAGCTCAATGAAGCGTGTTTCTTGACCGTATTGGCGGGCCTTCCAGGTGAGGTAAAAGGGATCGATGGGGATACAATGTCCGCCAAGGCCTGGGCCAGGGTAAAAGGGCATGAACCCAAACGGTTTGGTTTTGGCCGCCGCGATCACTTCCCAGATGTCGATGCCCATGGCGGCATAGACGACCTTCAGCTCGTTCACCATGGCGATGTTCACAGCGCGGAAGATATTTTCTGTCAGCTTGACCGCTTCTGCGACACGGCAGGACTCGACGGGGACGAGTGTATTGATGGCGCGACTGTAGATCTCGATGGCGCGTTTTTGACAGGCGGGGGTCAGGCCACCGATGACTTTGGGGATGTGCGCGACATCGCTGAGTGGATTGCCCGGGTCTTCGCGCTCAGGTGAGAAGGCGAGGTGAAAGTCCACGCCTGCCGTCAGACCGGAGCCTTCTTCCAAAACAGCCCGCAATTCCGTGTCGGTTGTG
Source organism: Verrucomicrobiaceae bacterium (assembly GCA_027483245.1). Lineage (GTDB taxonomy): Bacteria > Verrucomicrobiota > Verrucomicrobiia > Verrucomicrobiales > Verrucomicrobiaceae > Prosthecobacter. The sequence continues at coordinate 4,532 of JAIXVB010000225.1, forward strand.
CCCGGATACGTCGTGGACTCCAGGCAGACGAGTTGACCCTTTTGAAGATGAGGCGCGATGGCGCTGCCGGTGCCGAGGACGTAGCTGAGGTCAGGGTCGCGACCATTGGCCAGCGGAGTCGGCACGCAGATGATGACGGCGGCACATTCGGCGATGCGAGAAAAGTCGCTCGTGGCGGAAAAGCTGTCGGCAGCGATGCGGGCGGCGATGTCCTTGGCAGATATGTGGAGGATGTAACTCTCCCCCGCGTTCAGGCGGTCCACTTTGACCTGATCGATGTCAAATCCGAGCACGCGACTGCCTGTTTGACTGAATCGTAAACTGAGGGGCAGGCCGACATAGCCGAGGCCGATGATGCCGATGGGGGCGTCGTGTGTCATAGAGCGGGAGAGCTGTTGAGGAAACCGGGCTGTTTATGGAGGGGGACAGCGTAGAACGCCAGCGGATTTCCAATCGACTCGCAAACGGACTGCGAAGTCTTAAGATGGGCATTCTTGATGCTTGCAAACAACGAACCCTGAGGAAATGTCACCCGTCCCTGGCCCGTGACCTGCGGACACAGTTGTTCACTTCTACTCCCGCAAACGTCATGATCCTTCGTCTCTCCCTCCTTCTCGTGATCGCCAGCACACTGACGAGCTGCTCACTCTACCCCCTCGGCCACAGCAAGTACGGCCATTATTACGGGGGTCAGGGAGACGCCGATGCCGCCCGTGTCTTTGTGCCGCGCGACATTCAGCGCCAAGAGCCCCTGTTTTGATTTCCGCTGCTGCGGCTCAACCCTGAACCGGTCGCTCCCGCAGCCGGTTTGAGAGTCATTGTCCCAACCTGCCCCCATGCTTTTTCAGCTCCGGCGTCCGCCTTTCCGTCACGGCTTCACCATTCTTGAGTCCCTTGTCATGATTGCTCTCATGACTCTTCTCAGCGTGGTCTCCATCGCCATCTATCTGAAAGAAACGGACCCCAATCGCAAAAAGAACGATCAATGGAAGAGTGGCGGTTCTGATGCCGAGATGACCTCACCGAATTGGACGCCCTCTTTGTTGCCTGACCTTGAGACCACACTGGACCGCCCAGGACCTGTCGGAGATGAAACGGCTCCTAGCAGACCGGACACCCAGGCACCTGACACAGAAAACTGATCGCTCCAGGGCTGCGCATGGATGATTCTCCGCACCACGCTGAGCCTGCGCCTGAAACTGGACGCGGCAGCCTGGATTCATTGGGATCAAAATTCATCGAGAAAGCCCAAAAGGAAGGCTGCTGGACTCTGCTCCGACGCTTTTTTCGTTGGCTGACTTTCTGGGCCACTTTGGCCTATCTGACCTTTTTGTTGGTTCTGGGGCTGTGCTTGGCGTGGGTGGGTGAAAAGAACCTGGTCACTGCCTTCATGCTGTACTGGCCACCAATGTTGTGGCTGCTTCCGTTGCTGCCCATGATGGGCATGGCGCTTTTGTTTCATCGGCGTTCGTTGTTCCTCCAAGTCGCTGCGGCAGTTGCCTTCTCTTCACTCAGCCTGGGCTGGACTTGGCACGGCGAAAAAGATCGCACGGAAGACAGTCTGACCGTGATGACCTACAATCGCGGGCAACATGGCAATCACAGCCTGCAGCCCTTCAAGAAGGCGACCCAGCCTGATTTGCTGGTGCTCCAAGACGCACCGGGAAAGGCTACGGCTTTTGGCCGCTCAGAAGATTACAGTGAGTTTGTGGAAACGCGTAGTCTTGGGGAACACACCTTGCTGAGTCGTTATCCGATTTTAGAGCAATCCATCCTGCCTGTGCAGCCTCCCCGCACACGCAATCGGGCAGCCCGGTTTGTCATCGATTGGAAGGGCACCCGAGTGGCGATCTACAGCGTGCATTTGCAGACGCCACGAGAAGCCTTGCAGTCCTACATGCGCGGTTCGTTTCTTTACGGTCTCGTGGGACTTCCCGGCACACCTTGGGAAGCTCGGCGATTGAAGATGCAGGAGTTCTGGGACTTGCAGGTGCAGGATGTCGAAACGATCCTAAAAGCGGTGCGTGCAGAGACGATTCCGACGATTGTCTTGGGGGATTTCAATGCGCCGAGCTCAGGTTACATTCACCGTCTGATCACCCGGGAATTGGCGGATGCTCATGCCGAAGCTGGCCGCGGTTTTGGATTCAGCTTTCCCGGCAGCACGCGCAATCCCCTGAGTGCTGGCGGACCTTGGATGCGCATCGATTGTGTGTTTTTCACTCCGCAATGGGAGGCACTGAACAGCATCACGGAGCCGGATCGACCTTCTCAGCATCGTGCGGTGGTGGCCACATTGCGACTCAAGGCACCGTGATCACGCGACCGAACTGATGTTCCTCAAGCGTCGCCGGAGCTGTCACGCGCAAGGTTTGAAGGATGCCATCATTGGCCAAGCTTTCTGTCGAAGTGCCAGCGCTGGACCAGGTGGTGAGCGTGGTTCCGAATTCGGCTAGAAGCGCCATATCACTCGCTGAGACCCAGCGCTGATAGGTGATTTGCAAGAGACCGCCGGGAGTGCGCCCGACGGTGACCAGCGGTTGTGTTTCGGCACTGAGTGGCAGGCGACCGAGGGCATATTCGAGGATGTTTTTCACACCATCTTGATCGGGATCGCTCTGACTGCCGGCGACTTCAGGATCACTCGCCAGGGCTCCGAAGCGAGCAGTGGCCCATTCGGCATAGGTGCTGACCGGAGTCAGCGTGACTGTGGCTGTGTCCAGGCCGCCTGCGCCATCGCTCACGGTGTAGGTGAAGCTAGCGGACGTGAAATTGGCTGCTGCCGTAAAACGGAGAGCTTGGCCCTCCTGTGTCACCGAGCCCCCTGAGGCGGGCTGCGTGAAGGCGGAGATGCTCAGGGTTTGCAGCTCAGGATCGCTGTCATTGGCTAAGACGGTGATGAGCACCGAACCTCCAGGTAGCACCGAGCGTGTGTCATCCACAGCCACCGGTGGCTGATTGGTCGCACCCGCTTCACTCAGGCGCGCCAGCACCAGATTGCTGCCACTGCCCCCGGCGAGGAGAAATTTGCCATCGGCTTGCAGGGCGATCGAGAAAGCCTGGTCATCAAAATCATGAGTGGAGAAACGAAGGTAACCGTCGGTGTCAAAGGTCGTGTCGAGCGCCCCCGTCGTGGTCACACGAGCCAGGGCAAAGTCAGCGCTGCCGTTGAAGATCGAGCCTGCGAGCAGCAGACGCCCCTCGCCGTCTTGAGCGATGTCAAAAGCGTAGTCGCCACCGCTGAAAGCGAATTCGGCCCTACCGTCTGTATCAAAGGTCGTGTCCAACGCGCCATTGGTGCCGGAATAGCGTGCCAAGGCGAAACTCGCGCTGCCGTTGGAGGTGGATTGAGTCGAGCCTGCGAGGACGATTTTGTTGTCGGCTTGGATCAGCAGGGATTGGGCGATGGCGAGTTTGCCCGTGAATGCAGTGGTCAATCGGCCATCGCTATCAAAGGTGCTGTCAGCAACTCCTGCAGTCGTGTAGCGCAGCAGGGCAAAGCTGGCCGACGTCGCATCGGCATTGCCATACGAGATGCCGCCGAGCACCGCACGATTGGAACTGTCAATCGCGATGGAAGTGGCGACATCATCAAAGGTGCTGACGCTAGTCACGGTCCTGCCGGTGCCAGATCCAAAGGTCGTGTCGAGAGCGCCTGCTGTCGTGTAACGAAAGACCACCACATCATTGTAAGTCGCGCCGAGGCTAGAACCTGCTGCGACGATCTTGCCATCCGATTGCAGAGCGATGTCATAGATCTCTGCTGAATCCGAGGTTGTCACGGTGGTGACGATGCCGCCTGTGCCGAAGCTGCTATCCAGAGCGCCTGTATTCAGGTAGCGCACCAGGGCTGGGAGTCGTTTGCCTGCATTCGTGGTGTAACCTGCCAAGACGATTTTGCCATCTGGCTGGACCAGCATGGAGGAAACAAAGTCCGTTTCACTGCCCACCGCCGTGGTGACATAACCTTGAGTGCCGAAACTGGTATCGAGGGTGCCAGTGCTGAGATAACGCAGCAGCACAAAGTCCAACGAAGTGGCTCCACGATTGACAAAACCACTCACGAGAATTTTGCCATCGCCCTGCACCGCAACGGCGCGCGCTTGAGCAAACGGAGCCACCAAAGCCAGATCTTGTGTGACCTGTCCACTCGTGCCAAAGGTGCCATCCACCACTCCTGCGGCTGAGCAGCGGAGCATCCCAAAATCCACTCCCCCCGATGATTCGTAGCGCGTGGCGACTGCGATCAGGCGTCCATCGCCATCCACTGCCAGGGCCGTGGTGTCCACATCCACATTCGGCACCTCGACGATTTGCTGACCCGCAACGCCAAAGGTGCTGTCCAGAGCACCCGCCGTGTTGAAACGTGCCAAGGCAAAACGAGCCAAGTCCCCGACCGCCCTCCCTGCCGCAACGATTTTGCCATCGCTCTGAACGGTGACGGCGCGTGCAATGTCTTCTGCGGTGCCTGCGATGGCTGTCGTGACGATGCCATCTGCGCTGAAGGCTGGATCGAGATAACCATCACTCTCAAAGCGCATTAGGGCAAAGTTGCGATTGCTGCCGGAAACGAGCACCGAACCTGCAACAACGATCTTTTGATCCGGGGTCATGGCGACGGCATACGCGCGGCTTTCGGAGCTGGTGCTGATGGCCTTTGCGACTACAATGCCTGTGCTCTCGCTTCCAAATGAGGTGTCGAGCAATCCATCGGTATCGAAACGAAAGACGGAGAATTGATCACTGTTACTCAACCGCGCATAACCAGCGAAAATGATCTTTCCATCTGGCTGAAGCGTCAGTGCCCGCCCTTCTTCATTGCCTCCGCCGACAGGGGCGGTGAGCAGTCCTTGATCGCCAAAAGTGGGGTCCAATTCTCCATCGGTCAGGTAACAGGCCAACGCTGCTTTACGAGCGGTGAAGGGTGTTGCTGTGCCACCGACGATGATCCGGTCATTGGCATCCACCACGACCGCGTAGGCTTCGTCGTCGCCACCCGCGAAGTCGGTGATCACGACCCCTTGAGTGCCGAAACTGTTGTCGATGGCCCCGCTGCTGGTGAAGCGTGCGATGTAAAAATCACGGTCGATACCTGCCGTGGTGTGCCCCACGACGACGATTTTTCCATCGCTTTGTAGGGCGATGCTGGTGCCAACGTCATAGGACGCTGCACGCTTGGACACGGCGGTGCCCTGGGTGCCAAAGCTCGTGTCGAGTGTGCCGGAAGCGTTGAAACGCACCACGACCACATCTTGATCGCCACTGCCGTCGCCCGAGGTGCCTGCGACGAGGATCTTACCATCCGCCTGAACGACTGAAGAGCGTCCCTCACCGACGATATCGAGCGAGGCAACCCCAGGAAAAGTAGGCATTGCCAGACCTTGATTGGTAAAGGTCGGATCCAAGCTCACCTCAGCGCCGGAAACGGCATGTGAAAAGAAAAGCAGACCGGAGCCGAGGGCTGCCAATTGTGCTAGAGAGGGGGATCTCAAAGTCATCTCGCAAGAGAGCCTCCCAGAGCCTGGAAGTCAAAGAGTCATCCACTGATTCGTTAGTATTATGCCTTGCTCATCAAATAATGCCTAGGCTTGCCATGGCGCTGTTTGTTGGTGAGGGGCGGTAGATCCAGGTGGAA
>JAIXVB010000278.1 GCA_027483245.1 Verrucomicrobiaceae bacterium
AAAGTTGCTCTACTCACGGCCACGGCAGAAAAGAAGATCGAGACCCAAACGCAGCCGACACCCATCACGCGTCGTGCCCCTGGGCCGATGAGCTCGACCTACAAGCCGAGCCCGCTGGCCGGGCTCATGCGTGCCTTGGGGCCGATTGGTTGGGGGCTCGCCAGTGCCGTGTTGCTCAGTTTGTTAGGCTGGGCGGTGCTGAGAAACAAAGTTCAGCAGCAAGAGGCCGTCAGTGGCAGCTCAGCGCCCGCACCCGCCAACACCACCGCTGGAGCAGGAGACTTGGCCGTCTTTGCTCCGAAAGTGGAGCCTGTCGAGCCCGCCGTCATCCCGCCGGTTCCTGTTCCCATGACCGAGCCGGAGCCGCCGCCTGCTGTGGTGACCATGCCAACCAAGCCGATCGAAGAGCCCGTGGTCATGCTTCCTGAGATCTCTCTGGATCAACCTTACCTGGTTCCCGAGGGTGAACCTGGAGAAGTGGCTCGATTCAAAGGTCACACAGGACCGGTTTACGATGTCAAATTGCTCAAGGACCAGCGTCGTGTGGTCAGTGTTGGTTATGACCAGACTCTGCGTGTTTGGGATGCCCTCAGCCAACATGAACTGCTGCGCGTGGATCCGACCATTGGAAACATCGGCCGCCTGTTTGTAAGCCCTGATGAAAAGCAGGTCATCGCGGCCAGTTTCGATACCGATCAGCTCGCATTGCTAGATCTTGATTCGGGCAAGCTGCTGGCCAAAGCCCAGGTGCCTAACGAGAGACTCATTCGCCTCTCGTATGTTCCTGATGGCAGCCGTGTCATCATCGCCACTCATCCAGAAACAGGCCCAGGCCTCTTCAGTTGGGATTTGAAATCGGACTCCGCCCCGACTCCGATTTCGGGTTGGGATGCCTGGGTCTATGAACTGCTGCCTCTTCCCGATCACAACAGCCTCTTTTTGTATGGCACCCAACCGACCAATCCAGGCAGCAAATCGCGTGTCGCTGCTGCGGCTAAACTTTCTCTCACCGATGCCAGCTTTGAGCCACTGAAGTATCAATCACGAGCCGTTTGGTCACGCTTTCGGTTATCCGTAGATGGCACCCATGCTGCCACGCTCGGCAGCGCGCTGGGAGTCGTCACTTGGCCGTCTCTGGAACCTGTGCAGATGATCCCGCTGGCCAGGGATGGTCCACGCCCTTGGTCTGCGGCCTTGGTGAATGAAAATCAATGCCTCATCGCGCCCTACTCGGACAAGACCCTGCGTGTCCTCGAAGTCAGCACGGGCAAAGAGCTCCACAACATGAACCTGCCTTTGCGGCCCACCGAAATCACCGTCAGTCGCGATGAGAAGTGGGCGGTGATCGCCACTTCATATGAAGGCAAACAGCCCACGCAGGCGACGGAGTATGATCTCCTGCTCTGGCGTCTGCCCGATTGGAGCCTGATGAAAAGTGATGAAGCAGTGGCCAAGCAGGTGGAATCAGAAATGGCCGATCTCGCGACTCATGACCCTGAACTGGCGAAGCTGCGCGACGAATGCAAAACCAGCCTGCAAGCGCCCAATGCTAAGGACAGCGCCGCTCAACTTCAAACACTGAATGCGCAATACATCACCGCGGTGCGGCGTGAGTCGCTGCGCCTGCCCCCCACCGAACAAAGAGTGCTGCTCACCGAGGTGGAAAAAATGGCGCTCGGTGCCCGCTTACCTCCTGTGGACATGGATGAGATCGTGCCTGCCCCTTTGAAAAAACTGCGTGGCATTTATCGCAGTCAGTTGGCCGCTTTGAATCAAAAACAGGAAGAGGCTCAAAGCACGTATCGAAAGGCCGTGGAGGCTTTCCTGAATCCCCTCAAACAAAAGCGCGAGGCAGCCTCGGATCGCCTGGGTTTAGCACGCCTCAACCTCGTCACCCGCAGCCTCCTCGACGTCTCCAACGAAGCGGGGAAAGCGATGGACACTTCCCTTTCCGCGCCCAGCGTCATCGGCACTCAGGTGAAGCGTCCAGATCGTGAGGGCACCGTGGTCGTCATCCCACGCAGCGTGGCCGGCACGAACTACACACCGCCGAACGTCAATACCCTGCCCTCCAATGTTCAGAAGGCCGTCGCCGTTGTCGGAGGAAGAGATCACGCCATTACTTTAGAAGCCAGTGGTCTGATCCGCGCTTGGGGACGCTGGGCCAATGACGACGCGGTCGCTCCTGTTCAGGCGGATCAAGTGGTGCGCATCTCGAGCAGTGACAACGCCGCGCTGGCCTTGCGCGAAAATGGCCAAGTCGTCAGCTGGGGACCGGGCCGACCTGCCTCGCTCTGGACTCCGCCCCCCGGTCGCGTGGTGGCGGATATTTGTGCGGGGGATGAAGCCGGTGGTTTCATCCTTTGCACCGATGGCAGCCTTCATCACAGCAGTGGTCGCCTTGGCGAGACTCCTGCCACCAGCCCGCGTTCTGATCTCGGTCCCGTGGCTCGTCTGTTCTACATTCACAACAGCGGCTACTGTGCGGTTTTGAAAGATGGCCGCACGTCTTTTTGGGGAGTCGATACACCGCCCATCACGCTGAGTTTAAACACCTTTCTCGACACCCATTACTTCAGCTTCAGCCCGCGTTTCGCAGTCGCTCTGAATCGGGATGGCACCCTCAATGGTTGGGGGGATCAGACTTCGAATCAGAGTTATCGCGTGCGCAAATTCGTCGGCTGCATCGGCCTGCCCTGCGACTACGGAGGGCGGGTGTTCCCTGTGCATCGTGCCGATCACACTTGGGAAATGGTGCCCAATCCCGCTGTGGCCGATTTCATTGCGGAAGAACGCACGGGACAGCTCGAAGGCCGCCTGCGTGGCTGTGTGGACGCGCACTTTGCGGAATACACCGTGATCGCGATCAAACCGTGAGGCAGTAGCCATTCTCCCTCGAACGGTCAGGTTTGCATTCCGATCTTCTCGTCGAATCTCCCCAGGTTCCCGGCTTCACCTCCCATGACTCGCCTCATCGCTCTCATCCTGTTGATCCTCGTGGGCATCATCGTGCCCTTCATGATTTGGGGGGCTCAGTTGGATGCGCTGCTCAGCCTCGAAGGCGCACGTCAGTGGATGGAAAATCAGGGGCGCTGGGCCTGGGGGGCCGGGATGGTGCTGCTCATGGCAGACATCGTTTTGCCCATCCCCAGCACCGTCGTCATGTCAGCGCTTGGGTGGATGTATGGCTGGTGGGTTGGCGGGCTCGTCGCTTCCCTGGGTTCCTTTTTGTCAGGCCTCGCCGCCTACGCTCTCTGCCGCAGTCTCGGGCGACCAGCAGCCCTCTGGATTGCTGGGGCTGAGGGATTGCAGCGTGGCGAGCGATGGTTCGCTCATCGCGGAGGCTGGCTTGTGGCCCTCTCTCGCTGGACACCCGTTTTGCCAGAAGCCGTCGCCTGCCTCGCCGGGTTGGTTAAAATGCCCTGGCGTCCCTTCGTGATCTCCCTCGCTTGCGGTTCACTGCCCTTGGGATTCGCCTTTGCCGCCATCGGTCACCTGGGTCAAAGCAACCCGACCTGGGCCATCGCCCTCAGCGCCGCCCTACCGCTTGTGCTATGGCTCCTCGCCAGCCGCTGGGGAAAATCGGCCGGATAGGCTTGTGCCGAGGTCCCGCTCATTGGAATGGGCTACAGGGAACCGGTTGTCTTCAAATTCCTTCACTGAAGCATGATGTCCTTCTCCAGTTCGGTAAAGAAGAAGGTCAATCCTGTAGCCACAATTGTAGCCATTTGTGCAGGTCAAGACAGCCAAACAATGGACTTCTTATGCAATCTGAATGCACAGATAAAATCAACCGTGTTTTGTGGAACACCTTGGTATATCAATGTGGAACACTTGTTTTTGCTGTGTTCCCGCTGGAGCCGAGAGTCGGATTTGAACCGACGACCTGATGATTACAAATCAACTGCTCTACCACTGAGCTATCCCGGCGTTCGCCTGTTGGCGGGCACGGAGATTAAGCAGTTCTGAATGTTCG
>JAIXVB010000479.1 GCA_027483245.1 Verrucomicrobiaceae bacterium
ACAGGCCTAATCAACGAAGGCTTTCGATATCGCGATATCGAAACTGGCATGTGGCTGAGCCGCGACCCTGCGGGCTTCGTGGACGGCCCAAACCTCTATGCCTATGTGAAGCAGAATCCTTGGACGAAGTTTGATCCGCTGGGGCTTTGGGGAGAAGCTGGGCATTTTTATACCACATACGCTGTTGCGTTAGCGGCTGGTGTCCCACAGCAGCGTGCATTCAATCTTGCCTATTACTCGCAGATACCAGATGAAGTGGACCGCTTCGATGCAATTCCTGTCGCTGAGAATGTGGGTAAAGCCACGGGAGTTGTCGTCGGGAAAGCTAGCGCCAACAAATCCACTTTTGGATATGCGTCAGGTCCAACACTTGCAGATGTTACCGATGTGGCCAACAAGAATGCGATCATGAACAGCGTGCAAAAGGGACTTCACTTTCTCAGTGGTAAAAATGATGCTGGAGTGACTAAAGCTCGAAGCAACTTAGCTGTTGCTATCAAGAGCGGCGAGTTCTCTTCTGATTGGGAAACTGGCTTTGCAATCCATACGCTCGGCGACACCTACGCTCACAGCTACGATACTGGTGGCGGTAAACAAGCGGGTTATCAGACGGGCCTAGGGCACCTGACTCAAGGAAAACTTCCAGATCACATCACATCCAGTGCGGCGAACACAGCGAAATACACGGACTATGTGACTGCTCTTTATGGCGCACTTGGCGGCAAGGGTAGTGCAGCATCAAACCCCGACATTGCTGAACTGCTCAAAACAGCAGGAGGGTTGCCGCAGCCATTCAATAGAGGAACAGGACATGGCAAGGCCAACGATGCAATGCATGAGTGGTTCACCGGCAAATACGGCAAGGATGCAATGAATGGCTATGACCCAAGGCCAGATCATGCTACGAGCAATAGTGCTGGCCTTGCACCTCCAGCAGTGTCGGATGTGGACAAGCACAGCTCCAAGACACAGAAGATCATCGACAGATGAGCACCGCACACCAACAGCAAGCTCCTGGCAAAGATCCTGCGAGCGTCACGCCTAAACTAGCACCATCCAGCAACGACACTGGAGGTTGGAGTAAGCGCAAAGCTGCCATCATCACCGCTTCGATTCTTGGTGCTTACGTTCTTCTTTATCCTATTTATGCTATCCTTGATTACTTCAATTACATCAGTTCAGACCACGGAGTTGGCATGCTGCTTTATGTCTTCTTCATGCCGCTGGGCTATCTTGAGCAGCAAAGCGAGAGCGTGCGTATGTTCTTCAAGTGGCTGATCGATCTTTGCTTGGCTCCGTTTTTTTGAAATTAGCCGTCACTCGTATAGTGGAGGCAAACAGCCAATCCTACCTAGCTCGTCGCGCAGTTTCTCGGCTCCGCACCGTTGCCAACCGCCAGTTTGCGCTACACCCGATCGACTTCCCCACCAGACCCGTGAAACATGTTTCACCAATCCATCCGCGAGAATGAAGTGAGTGCCGTGGCGGAGTATGGCTGGGACAGTCAAAACCGACTGAAACAGGTGAACCTACCGGATGGCAGCGAGCACCGTTATCAATACGATTACCGCACCCGGCGCCTGCGCACCGAGCAGGTGGGCGGCAATCAAGCCGAAGTGCACACGGCGATCCTCTTCAGTGGTGGATTGAGTGTGGCGGAATGGGAAGCCGGCAGTGCGCAGGGCATCACGCTGAATGGCACTCCGAACGTGGAATACACCCGAGGCCCGGACATGGGCGGCGGAGTGGGAGGCTTGCTCTACGGCGCGCGGACTCCGGGAGGAGCGGCTGGTCCCACAGCTGCTGTGGTGAAATACAATCTGAGCAATGGGCGAGGAGACATCGTGGCACAGACCGACAGCAGCGGAGCGCTGACCTGGACAGCGAGCTACGAGGCGTTTGGCAAGAGGACAAAAGAAACAGGCCAGAACCAGGACAAACAGAGAGCAAATTCGAAGGACGAAGACCCAACAGGCCTGCTCAACGAAGGCTTTCGATACCGAGACATCGAGACCGGAGGATGGCTGAGCCGCGACCCCGCCGGTTTCGTGGACGGCCCAAATCTCTATGCCTATGTCCAACAGAACCCGTGGTCCAAGTTCGACCCTCACGGGTTGTCGTGGGAGGGAGTCGGTGACTACTTCTCGGAAGTCGGTGAAGTGTGGAAGGGCTACGGTGATGCTGCTGTCGGCATGGCGAAGGGAATCGGCCAGGTCGTGGCGCATCCGATTGATACCGCTAAGAACGTCGGCAAGGCCGTGATGAGTCCCGTGCAGACGGCGAAGGCTATCGCCAATCAGTATGGAGACAAATGGGAGAGCGGAGCACGCGGCCAGGGTGAAATCATCGGCGAGGTCTTGCTCAGCGTCGCCACGGGTGGAGCCACTAAAGCAGCAGCGCAGTCTGGGACCGTCGCCAAGCTCGTGGATAAGGTGGCGGATGTTTCCGAAGTCGCGGGCAAAGGCGTAAATCTTTTTCGAAGATCATCGGGCCCTGGAAGTCCTATGGAAGCGGGGGAATTTCAGCGCATACAAACGGCATTTCAGCGGCAGTCTGCTGTAAACCCGTTGAACTCAGGCACTACTAAAGTGATGCAGAGCAGTGCTGAAACCGGAGACTTTATGAAATCGCTATGGGGTGTCGAGGCAGCGACGCCTGATGCGGACACCATCCTGCTGGGGGCTTCGCCGACCAGATCGGCCGTGTTTGAAGAATTGATCCATACTGCCCAACTGAGAAGGGGAATGACTTCTCGAAACCTCATGGAAATACAAGCCAAGTAGAAATTGATCGACTTCCGAAAACAATACAAAATCCCCAACAGCGAGACGAGAGCAACAATTCAAGAGTTAAGGAAAGAAAGGTCAATTCGTGATTCTGGAGGAGATTAAGCCATGAATGACTTCCTCGTTAAATCAGTTCTAAAAATTCCAAGTCGCACATACTTTATGCTTGGAGGCCAACTCATGAACGGAAGGGTTGAGCCTGGAATGACTGCTTGCAGTGAAGGTGTTGAATTGAAGCTTTTATCAATCAGCATTCTAGATCCATTACCCACTGATTCGCGAGTTATGTTGTTGTGTGTGAATGCAAGTGATGACCCCTCTAGATTGATTGGCAAGACGCTAATTTTCGCGGCTTCTCAGCTCGTCGCATAGCTCCTCGGCTCCGCACCGTTGCCAGCCGTGAAGGTGCTCCGCCCGCTCCCGCCCCTGCCTCAAGGGAGTGTGCTCGTGATCCTCGCAGCTCCGCACCATCTTCAATGAACCGCCCTTCCAGTGTGCTCGGCAAAGCCTCACTGCTCCGCGCCCAATACGGTAACCACGACACAATGCGTTGTATAGTGCAGCAGGCCGCCACCCGGCCCGAGCGCCGGGACCCGGTGGCCTGCTGTGCGCTCGCAGAGCCTCGCCACTATACCCGCCATTGTCTGTAGTTACCTCCTTCCCGGTATCAGGCGGCTGCGTTCGCTGCTGCCTCAAATGTGCCGCTGTCCTAGGATCGTGAGCAGTGCCTGCGTTGATCCCCGCAACGACGGCGTCCAACACAGCCGCAGAGATCGCCAAGCGGACCACGAGCTATGGATGGGACATGTTTGATCGTCTCTTCACGGTGAGCCAGCCGGTGGCTGGCAGCACGGTCAAACAGACCTTCAACTACTCATACGACTA